>NZ_JBFOCW010000026.1:0-84445 GCF_040908005.1 Aeromonas sp. s1(2024)
TCTTCACAGCCCTGTTCTGTTCTTTCACCGGCCGATGCCATTATCCGGCCTGGAATGTGTCGGCCATGTCTTCACAGCCCTGTTCTGTTCTTTCACCGGCCGATGCCATGATCCGGCCTGGAATGTGTCGGCCATGTCTTCACGGCCCTGTTCTGTTCTTTCACCGGCCGATGCCATGATCCGGCCTGGACGTTGCCAATCATGTATCGCTGCCTGGTACTGTTTTTCTTTGTCCCCTTTCCCTCAGGGAGAGGGTCAGGGTGAGGGTGGTTACCCCCTCATCCCCAACCCTTCTCCCGCGAGGGGAGAAGGGAGTACAGCGCGGACGCTCGTGAGCGCCCAGCCCTTAGACCGGATGGCTGAAACGTTGTTCGATGATGCCGCCGCCCAGACACACTTCCCCGTCGTAGAAGACGGCGGACTGGCCCGGGGTCACCGCAGCCTGTTTCTCGTCGAAGATGACCCGGATGGTCTCATCGTCGATGGGCTGGATCAGGCAGGGGATGTCTTCCTGACGATAACGGGTCTTGACGGTGCAGCGGCGCGGCGCGCGAATGGGGGTGCGATCCACCCAGTGCAGCTGGCTCGCGACCAGGCCGTCGGAGTAGAGACGGGGGTGTTCCCCTTGTGCCACCACGAGCGTGTTGCGCTCCACCTCTTTGTCCACCACGTACCAGGCCTCTTCGGTGGCATCTTTGCGACCGCCGATGCCAAGCCCCTTGCGCTGGCCCAGGGTGTGGTACATCAGCCCCTGATGCTCGCCGATGATCTTGCCGTCTACGGTTTCGATGGGACCGGGCTGGGCGGGCAGGAACTTGGCCAGGAAGTCCTTGAACTTGCGCTCACCGATGAAGCAGATGCCGGTGGAGTCTTTCTTCTTGGCGGTGATGAGATCCAGCTGCTCGGCGATGCGGCGCACCTCGGGTTTTTCCAGATCCCCGACCGGGAACAGGCTCTGACCCACCTGGGCTTCGCTCAGGGTATAGAGGAAGTAGCTCTGATCCTTGTTGGTATCGAGGCCGCGCAGCAGGCGAGGGCGGCCGGTGCTGTCGTCACGGCGCACATAGTGGCCGGTGGCGATGTAGGTGGCCCCCAGCTCTTCGGCGGCGAATTCCAGGAACGCCTTGAACTTGATCTCCTTGTTGCACAGGATGTCCGGGTTCGGGGTGCGACCCGCCTTGTACTCTTCCAGGAAGTGCTCGAAGACGTTGTCCCAGTATTCGGCGGCGAAGTTGATGGTGTGGAGTTTCATCCCCAGCTTGTCGCAGACGGCCTTGGCATCAGCCAAATCCTGGGCGGCAGAGCAGTACTCGTCCGTGTCGTCTTCTTCCCAGTTCTTCATGAACAAGCCTTCGACCTGATAGCCCTGCTGCTGGAGCAGGTAGGCCGAGACGGAAGAATCCACGCCGCCGGACATGCCGACGATCACCTTGATTTGGCTGTTGTCTGTCATTAGTCGAAGTTACCAGTTCGTTTAAACGGGGCGTATTCTACCAGAGTTTTGCGCCCCCGGTCACATCTCCCTGCCGCCGTTCCCCTTGGAAGCCCGGTGGCGGGAAATCGTTTTTCTTGTCTCGGCCCCATAGCGTCAAAAAGAGCGTCCAATGGCGCTTAGATAAAGGCCTTGAGGGCCGACAGCGGCAGCCTGGTGCCGGCCAGATAGTCCTGGATACACTGCCACACCAGGGGGCTTCGCAGGGCGGGCTTGCACTCGGCAATCTCCTCCAGGCTGAGCCAGTGACAGGCCAGTACGTCACCGTCGGGATCCTCTGGATGGTGCTGACCGGGCGACTTTTCAAGGTCGAAGATGACGGCGGTGCGCACAAAGGTGGCCTCGCTGTCCGCCGGTTTGAAGAGGTAGACCCCGAGCCAGCCGGTGGGGGCGGCGGTCAGCCCCGTCTCCTCTTTCAGCTCGCGGCAGGCCGCCTGGATGAGGTCTTCTCCCGGCTCCACGTGGCCGGCGGGCTGGTTGAAGCGGCGCTTGCCCGCAATCTCCTCTTCCACCAGCAAGAAACGCCCTTGCCAGTGCACCAGGGCGGCCACGGTGAGGCGGGTGGGCAGCGGTGGGTGATCGCTCATAAGGACTCCTTGTCTTGTTGGCTGTGCCCCGGCAGGGGCGCTCGATGCAGATCCGTTGTCGCCTTCATTCAGAGGGCTTGGGGCGAGCCGGACGGCGGGCGGTGGTGCGCCCGCCGCTGCGATTGCCGGGGCGCGGGTCTGCCCCGCGGCGCTCCCGCCCCTGGGGTGGATCCTGATCTGTTGGCCGGGCGGTGCGGGGGGCGCGGCGGCCAGTGCCCCCCGCTGCGGCGGATGCCCGTGCTTTGCCTTGCGTGGCGGCTGGTCGTGGCGCGGGGGCCAGATCGGGGGCGGGCAGGGCGCGGCTCTCTCCCGGCGCCAGCCCATCGAGGGTCCACTCCCCGATGGCGTAGCGGATGAGGCGCAAGGTGGGGTGACCGATGTGGGCGGTCATGCGCCGCACCTGGCGGTTGCGCCCCTCCACGATTGTTATCTCCAGCCAGCAGGTGGGGATCTCTTTGCGCTCGCGTATGGGCGGGTTGCGTGGCCACACCGCAGGGTCATCCATGATGCGCGCCCCGGCGGGCAGGGTCATGCCGTCGTTGAGTTCCACACCGGCGCGCAGGGCGGCCAGTTTCTCCTCGATCGGGATGCCTTCCACCTGCACCCAGTAGGTCTTGGGGGTCTTCTCTCCCGGCTGTGTGAGGCGTGCCTGCAACTTGCCGTCGTTGGTGAGCAGCAAGAGCCCTTCGCTGTCTCGATCCAGCCTGCCCGCGGCATAGATGCCGGGCTCTTTGATGTAATCCTTGAGGGTCTCGCGGCCCGCCTCGTCGGTGAACTGGCAGAGCACCATATAGGGCTTGTTCAGGAGCAGCAGCTTGCGATCCGCCGGGGCGGGGGCCGGTTTGCGCTCATTGACCCTCCCTGGGTGCCGGGCCTCCCGGCGTTGGGATGGGGGCACAGTGGTAGGCCCGCTGGCCGTGCGGCCTGCGTCAGGGCGGGCGGAGAGGGAGAGACGGGGACGGGCTGATTTCATCGCATGCCTACCAAAAACAGGGGATGGCGGAGTGTACCACAGGGGGCGGCCATCAGGGGGAGAGCGGGGCTCACCCTCTCGGGTCAGGGGGAGGCGGTGTCCGGCGCCAGTGCAAGGGAGAGGCGCAGCATGTCCTTGTGCTGGATGCCGTGCTCCATCAGGGGCTCGGGATAGTGGATGAGGAAGTGATCCTTCACGACGGCATGGACGCGAAAGCCGTGGCGCTGGTAATAGGTGAGCTGGTGGCCGAAGCTGCCGGTACCGAGTTCGACGCGGCCTATCCCCTTCCCGGTCAGGTTCTCCAGCACGAAGCGCAGCAGGCCGGAGCCGATGCCCTGCTGCTGGCGGTTGGGGGCAACGGCGATGTTGAAGATCTCGGCGGTTTGCTCCCCCACCAGGCCCGCCACGCAGGCCCCCACGACCTCGTTGTCCGCCAGGGCGGCAAAGCCCCAGGCCCCGGGCAGGTAGGCGGCGATGCGCGACGCGGCGGGATCGGCCTCCAGCAGCAGGGCAAGCGGCAGGTGAGCGGGGTCCATCTCGACAAACGTCATCCTTATCTCTCTCCCTGTTTGTGACGGTGAGCGCCGCGCGAAACGATGGCGGGCTTGACCGATGTGGTGGCCTTGGCGGCGCCCTCGGGGGAGGCAATGCCCATGCTGGCCAGCACCCGGGCGGCGTTCTCCTCGCACGGCATCTCGCCCGGTTTGGCTTCAACCAGCTGGATCAGGGCCTGCAACTGCTGCTTGCTGTGGGCAAGCCTTGCCTCCAGCGCCTCGATATCGCTCACCTTGGCCTTGAGCGCCGCCAGCAGCGGGGCGTGCTGCCAGGAGCTGATGTCGGCGGGTACCAGCTGCTTGATCTCGTCGAGGGAGAAGCCCGCCTGCTGGGCCTGGCCGATGATGGCCAGCAACTGCGCCGTTTCGGGCGGGTAGTCGCGATAGCCGTTGGCACCCCGCCGCACCCGGCTGAGCAGGCCCCTGGCTTCATAGAAGCGGATGGCCGAGGCCGCCATGCCGGTCTGTCTGGCCAGTTCACCGATCTTCATCTTGCCTCCCGGGCTGCGGGTTGATGGGCCCGCCATGTCAATGACTGAGGGGGCGGGGTCTGGGGAATTCTAGGGTTAAAGTCCGCTTGAATGTCAACGGCCCTGAGCAAGGGCGGTGCGGCTGGATAGTATTTCCCCCATCGCAGCGGCATCCCGACAAAGGGGCTTGACCTTCAAGTCGGCTTCAAACTTATGGTGGGGCCCTCACTACCGAGGAGATTGCCATGAACCCCTTTACTCCCCTGACCCTGCCGAGTGGCAGCCAGCTTATCAACCGCCTCGCCAAGGCCGCCATGGAAGAGAACATGGCCGACCGTGACCATGCCCCTTCGGAGGCGCTGATCCAGCTCTATCGCACCTGGGCAGTGGGGGGCGCCGGCCTTATCATCACTGGCAATGTGATGGTGGACGGGCGCGCCATGACGGGGCCTGGGGGCGTGGTGCTCGATTCCCCGGCGCTATCCCCACAGATAGGCGAGCGTTTCAGGGCCTGGGCTGCGGCGGCCAAAAGCGGCGGGGGCCAGATCTGGATGCAGATCAACCACCCCGGTCGCCAGATGCCGGCGGCGCTGGGGCAGCCCACCCTGGCCCCTTCCGCCGTGCCCATGGCGCTCGGCAGTTTCTCCAGGCAGTTCGCCCCGCCCAGGGCCATGAGCGAGCGCGATATTGCCGAGGTGAAGGCGCGCTTTATCCACACGGCGCGGCTGGCACAGGATCTGGGCTTTGACGGGGTGCAGATCCACGCCGCCCACGGCTATCTGTTGAGCCAGTTCCTCTCGCCGCTTACCAATCAGCGTCGCGATCGTTGGGGCGGCAGCCTTGAGAATCGTGCCCGCCTGCTGCTGGAGATAGTGCAGGGGATACGTGAGCAGGTGGGGGAGTGCTTCTCACTGTCGGTCAAGCTCAACTCCGCCGACTTTCAGCGTGGCGGCTTCAGCACCGAGGATGCCAGGGCGGTGGTGGAGATGCTCAACCCGCTCGGGGTGGATCTGGTGGAGCTCTCCGGCGGCAGTTACGAGGCGCCCGCCATGCACGGCCAGGCCCGGGATGGCCGTACCCTGGCGCGGGAGGCCTATTTTCTGGAGTTCGCTCGGGAGATCGTCTCTGTTGCCCATATGCCCGTGATGGTGACCGGGGGAATTCGCCGCTATCCGGTGGTGGAGCAGGTGCTTGGCAGCGGAGTGGCGGTCGTCGGTATGGCCACCGCGCTGGCCATAGCACCGGATCTGCCCGCCAGATGGCACCGGGAGCAGGCGGCCAGCGCCGAGCTGCGCCCCATCCCCTGGCGCAACAAGGTGTTGGCCTCGGTGGGCTACATGGCGATGGTGAAATACCAGCTGCGGCGCCTCGGGCGTGGCCAGCCGAGCCGCCCCAAGGTCGCACCCGCCCTGGCGCTGGCCTGCCAGCAGTGGCAGACCCTGCGTGGCAATGCCCGCTATCGGCGCTGGATCAAGGGGCAGGGGTGTGAAGGAGGATATCGCCCTGCTGGTCCCCGGGATCGGCGCCGGACGGTTGAGCAGGAAGACCACCTCGCCCCGGTAGTGGGGGGAGGCGGCAAGTGTTGTCTGCCAGGCGGGATCCCACTCCCCATCCTGCACCAGCCCTACCTTGAACGGGATGGTCAGGTGTGCCATGGCGGGCAGATAGGCCTGATAGCCCGGCACCGTGCGCGTGCCCTGATAGGTCTGGATCACCAGCTCGTCCACGGGCAGGCGATTGAGCTCTGCCACGTCCCCCGTTTTCGCCCAGTCGAGCAGCCCCGTCACGCTGAGCTTGCACTCGGGAGGCAGGACGCGCCGCAGTTGTTGCAGGGCGTTGCCATAGCGATCGAGCTGGCGGGTCGCCGCATCGAAGTCGATCTGGATGCCCGCCACCCTGGCCCCGGCCGCGCGCCACCCCTCGTAGAGGCGCACCAGCACCTGCTCGTGGGCGGGGGAGAGGGGGAGGGCGTTGACACGCACCACCAGCCAGACCTGCCCGGCCTTGAGAGGGGAGGGAACCCGCCCCAGCTTGACGAAGCGGGGGCCGCCGGGCCTGTCCAGGATCTCCCCCTGATGCAGATAGAGGGTGCTGGCCTGTTCCAGTACCGGCTGGTGGCGGGTGGCGGACCAGAGCCAGAAGGCGTCATAGGCGCTGGCATCGACACTGGCCTCAAGGGGGGTGGCCAGGGCCGTCAGCAGCAGCGCCAGCAGGGCGCGTTCAGAGCGTCTGTTCATGGCTCACCAGTAGTATTTGAGGGATCTGGCCCACACCGAGTTGCCATAGCGTTGCTTGAGGGTGTTGAACCAGGCCTGCCGGGTGCGTTTGGGGATCTCCTGGCTGTCACAGCTGTTGTAGCCGGAGGGGGCATAGCACTGGATGGCGCGATAGAGGGCATAGCTCTTGTCTTCGGGCTCTGCCTTGGGGTTGGTCATCACGGCCTGATAGAGGGCGAGGCGACTCGGGAACGTGGGGCGCTCGTCTTGCGCCAGCCCCCAGATCATCTCGCGATCCTGCCACAGGTCGATATGGGGATCCCGGCTGCGCAGATACTCCCCGAAGCAGTTGAGGGCATGACCATCGTCGGGGCGCTGCACCAGGGTGCCAAGGGTCTGGGTCAGATCCCGGCAGTGGTAGCCCTGGGGCGTCCCCTCTCCGCGCCACTGGAACGCCGAGAGGCGCACATCCCCGTTGGGCACGGGTTCCCAGGGCGCGTCGGCGGGAGGGGTCGCCTCCTTGTAATCGGCGGGGATGAGGGCCACATCCTGCAAGAAGGTGGCCGGGTCGCTGGCGATGAGATCCCGCACCAGCAGGGTATGGAGCGCAATCTGCCGCTCCGCCGCGCTCGGGCCCTGACTGGCTTGCTGGCGCAACAGAGCGGGGTCGGCCTCCTGCTTGAGCACGGCCGCTCGGATGCGCAGCTGGGTGATGGGGCTGCCCGGCTGGAAGATGGCCGCCGTGTTGCCGGTGCGCACCCAGTGATCCGCCAGCACGTTCTCCACGAACGCCTGCTGGGCCTGACCCAGGGGGGAGGCCACCAGTGCCATCAGGGCCTGCTCGGCCTTGTCGAAGGCCTTCATGCCCTGCCAGGCCCAGATGCGCAGCATCTGGTGGCTGAATGCCAGGGTGGCGTCCTCCTGCCCCGGGGAGGGCAGGGCCAGCACCTGCTCGAACTGCTTGTCCAAAAAGAGGGCGTAGGCCTTGAGATAGGCCGCCTGCGCCTGGTGACCGGTTTTTTGCAGTTGCGTGATGGCGTCGTCCAGCTGGGCATCTTGCCAGTCCCGCGGCCGCTCATAGGTCGGTCTGAGACCCCGCAGGGCATTGACGAACAGCAGCGCCGGCTGGGCCGAGTCCTGATAGGCCGCCTGATGGCGATAGGCATCGCCACTGAGCAGGGTGAGATCGATCTCGTTGACCAGGGCCTCCAGCGCCGGCAAGGGCTGGCGGGTTGCCATGGCCTCGTCATAGGCATCCCGCAGGGCGCCGAGATCACCGGACATCCACTGGATGCGTCTGAACAGTCCTCTGGTCGAGCTGGCGTAGCGCCCTTGCGGGTAGGCCGCCAGATAGGCCTGACCCTGGGCCATGGCGCGGCGAAGGGCCTCCTTGTCGCTCCTGGTCACGTCCTGATCGCCGTATTCGTCCTTCGCCTCCTTCATCGCGAGGTTGATCTCCGTGCGCATCACCATGTAGGTCGCGCTTTCGGCCACCCAGGGGGCCTTGGCCTGCTGCAAGGCGGCAAAGCCTGCGCGGGCCTCCTCGAAGCGGCTCTCGTAGAAGTGTCGGGCGGCCTGCAGATACCCCTGCCACTCCAGGGCAGCACTGCTCATTTCGGTCGCGGGGGCGGGGCTCTCCTGCTGCCCCAGGATCAGCAGACGGCTTCGCAGCAGCGACGTGCGCTCCGGGGCGGGCACCTCGCTCTGCTCGAGGGCGTCCAGAAACGCGCTGACCGAGGAGAGGGAGTTGGAGATGGCGTGGCCGTAGAGGGAGTCGTGGCCCGCGTAGTGCTCGAGCAGCGGGGGGAGGGACGGGTCGTAGGCGGCCAGCCGGCTGCCGAGCTGCTCGCGCAGCGCCGGGTCCTCCACCTCCTCCGGCTGGGGGAGGCGGGTGAGGTAGAACAGCGGCTGGCTGCGTTCGTTCAGCGGATCCGCCGGCAGGGTGAAGGGGAGGGGGTGATGCTGGGCATCCCCCAGCAGCATCAGCAGGTTGCCCCGGGTGTCGTTCTCGTTGAGATAGAGCGGATAGGTGGGGAGAGGGCAGTCGGTGAGCCAGAAGCCGCACCCGTCACCGTCGCCGGAGGCGAGAGCGGGCAGTGCAACCAGCGTCATCGCCAGCACCGAGCAGTGGGTCAGAGATGTCATGGGATCGCTATCCGTTTGTGGGCCCGCGCCGTGCGTGACGCCCGGGCCGGAAAAGGGGGTTTGCAGTGGCGGGCAATAGTACGAAAGAGGGTCACAAACGACAACCCATTATGACCTGGTCGGCGCTCTCCCTGTCAGGACGCCTGCGCCATCTCCCTGTCCCGAGCGCGTGCTCTTTGCTGCTTCGCGGGTGTCAGCATCTGCCATCGCCATACATCGCCATACAAAAAGGGCGAATGTGGATGCTTATACAGGGGGCTCTTCGGTGCGAAAGAGCGCCTTGCCGCAGGCGAGGCAGGTGTGGCGAAAGCGATGATCAGGCCAGCCGGTCTGGGGGTGGCCCAGCACCTTGTCGGAGCCGCAGGCGCAGCAGCGCGCCCCCAGTTCATGGTCGATGGCGCATTCGGGATGCTGGTGCAGGTAGTCGGCGCGGGTGGGCAGGCGCAGCCAGTCGGGCTGGGCATGGCGCTGGTTCCAGAAATAGCACCCATAGAAGGTGCCTGCGGCGACGGGCAGGGCAAACCACCAGAAGAGATCCATGTCATGACTCCGACGAGAGGGGATGAGGGCGGCAACAACCCGCTCAGCAGGCGTGGTGCGGCTTCATTTTATCGGGGCGGGAGTGGGGCGGGATATGCCCGGATGGGTAACAAGCGAACCTGCTGATGGTCGGGTTGGCAAGCCGCAGGGCCGGGATTGGGGATTATCTATCCATTAAAGAGATGGGTTGTGTCATAACCCATCGTATTTTTGGATGGAAAAGGGGGCCTTCCGGTCGCAGAATCCGGAGAGCGGGGCGTTTTTGTGAAAAAAAATGTGCATACATTCGTCATGCCGATCTCAAGGGCGTCATTGAGCGAGTGATAAATATCAAGATATTGATATCAATGGTAAAAATAGTGTTTTTATCAGGCGTTTTCAGGGTGGGTGATGGGGTTTCATAAGGAGCTTTAACCCATTTTCTAGATTGGTTTTTGCATAATCAATCGTTTATTTTGTTGGACAATTGGGGAAAACCTGGTGTCCAATCGGGTGAGCAGGTTGGCCAAACAGTGCCGTCAGCCAGTGTGTAACCCGAGATGTAAGGAGACATCCTGATGGAAAAACTTGACCAAAAAATCGACACCATGCGCCAGGAATTCGAGTCCCAGGGGCAAAAACAGGCCCAGGACAGATGGCAGGCCAGGGTCGATGAACTGCAACGGGAGCGCAGCGAAGCGCCCCAGCCGGAAGCGGCAGAACACTAGCCCCTGGCGGCCTTGTGGCCACCGAGTGAGCGCATAATGAAAAACCACCGCCCTGTTCGGGGCGGTGGTTTTTTTGCGCAGTGGCTAGAGGCGATAGAGGTTCTGGGCCGCATCGAACAGCTCCGTGCGCTCGCCGGTGCCGCCGTTGAAGACGGTGTGGAAGAAGCGCAGCACCTTCTCGTTGGCGAGGGCATCCCCTTCGAAGTAGGCGTGAGAGTCCCCCACATGGGGCTGATTGGTCACGTCCACGTAGGTGGCCGTTCTGGCATCCAGTCGCCGGGTGTAGTGGCCGAGCCTCGCCTTTTGCTGCTCCCCCATCTTCATGCGCGATGCCATCAGGGCACCATCGCGCTCATTGATGGTGATGTAGAGGCGGTTGCGACACTGGATGCGATCGACCCACTGGGCGTGAAGCTCGTTGTTGGTGTCGGCGGCGGCCATGATGATGTTGTCGAACAGCAGCTGGTTGGCGTGGTAGGTGGTGCTGCCCAGCAGGTGCTTGAACAGGTAGTTGCCCATGCTGTGCAGCAGCAGGTTGATGGTGAAGGGGCAGCGCTTGTTCACCTCCTTGGCAAAGTAGCGATCCCAGGCCTCGCCGTTGTCGGCGAACTTCTTCTGGGCTTTCTCTTCCAGTTGCGTCACATACTGGCCGTTGAACTCGTCGATCAGCCCCTTCATCTTCTCCAGCACCCGGTCAAGGGCACCGGCCGAGGCCAGGGCATCGCGCTTGTCGCTCTTGTAGCTCAGCACGCCCCGGGCGCCGCCGCCATTGGCGGGCCAGCTGAAGCAGAGCACCTCGACGCCGTACCGGGCCTCGAGCCCCGCGGCCCGCTCCAGCACATCGTCAAGATCGTTGTTGAAGCCGTGTACGAACAGCAGCAGGTGTTTGCCGGTCTTGAGCTTCTGCTTGGCCGTGCTGCCGGTCCCGGCGCAGCGCTCCAGCAGCTTGCGCGCCACATAGGCGCTGGCCGGGTGGGGGAGGTCGGGGTCAAGGCCGACGCTGGCGGCCATCTCGGCGGTGATCTGATCCGGCAGCAGGTCCAGCTGCCACTGCTTGCCCTGACGCCGGGCCTCGGCGAGGCGCAGTTCGTTGGGGCCCTCTGCGGGTTTTTCGCCAAAGATCTCGCTGGGGGTCTTGCCCTGCTCGTTGACCATCCGGTTGGTGACGATAAACATGGTGTTCTCCTTGTTGTCGTGCTCTCTTCATGATCGGCCACGCCCCGGGCGCCCCGATCACTGGCAAAGAGCCTAGTCCGGATCCGGCAGCCTGTCCCCCGGCGCGCCTTGCCTCGCCAAAGGGGTTACGACGATGTAAAGGCGAACGGGATTTGGGGGAGTGGCGCCTTCGGGGCGGCGAGGGCAGGGAGAGGCTGTCATCAAGAGAGGAAGAGGCCCGGATGGACGGGGCCTGCGCCTCGTCAGGACCTGAGGGCGGCGAGGGAGGAGGGGATCCTCAGGCGCACTGTGATCCACTCCCCGACTATGGTCTGACATGCACGCCCGCTATTTGATTATGCAAATGGATGGGCTTAAGATGGCCGCGCGCAACGATCAGATTGATAACAAACGGAAGTTAGGAGATGCCGATGGAAAGCAAAGTAGTTATCCCGACCCAGGGCCAGAAAATCACAGTCGATGCCAGCGGCAAGCTGCAGGTTCCCCACAATCCCATCATTCCGTTTATCGAAGGGGATGGTATCGGTGTGGACGTGACCCCGGCCATGTTGAATGTGGTGAATGCTGCGGTCGAGAAAGCCTACAAAGGCGAGCGCAAGATCGCCTGGATGGAGATCTATACCGGCGAGAAGTCGACTCATGTCTATGGCGAAGGTGCCTGGCTGCCGGCCGAAACCCTGGATTTCATTCGTGAATACTGCGTGGCCATCAAGGGCCCGCTGACCACCCCGGTCGGCGGCGGTATTCGCTCCCTCAACGTGGCCCTGCGCCAGGAGCTGGATCTCTACGTCTGCCTGCGCCCGGTCCGTTACTACGAAGGGACCCCGAGCCCGGTCAAGCACCCCGAGCTGACCGACATGGTGATCTTCCGCGAGAACGCCGAAGACATCTACGCCGGCATCGAGTGGAAGGCAGACAGCGATGAAGCCAAGAAGGTGATCGCTTTCCTGCAAAACGAGATGGGCGTGAAGAAAATTCGCTTCCCCGAGTCCTGCGGCATCGGCATCAAGCCCATGTCCAAGGCCGGTACCGAGCGTCTGGTCCGTGCCGCCATCGAGTACGCCATCGACAACGATCGCGACTCCGTGACCCTGGTGCACAAGGGCAACATCATGAAGTTCACCGAAGGTGCCTTCAAGGATTGGGGCTATGCCCTGGCCCAGAAAGAGTACGATGCCCAGCTCATCGACGGCGGCCCCTGGTGCTCCTTCAAGAACCCGAAAACCGGCAAGACCATCGTGGTCAAGGACGTCATCGCCGATGCCTTCCTGCAACAGATCCTGCTGCGCCCGGCCGAGTATGACGTCATTGCCTGTATGAACCTCAACGGCGACTACATCTCTGACGCGCTGGCGGCCCAGGTCGGCGGCATCGGCATCGCGCCGGGCGCCAACATCGGCGACGGCGTTGCCCTGTTCGAAGCCACCCACGGCACCGCGCCGAAATACGCTGGCCAGGACAAGGTCAACCCGGGCTCCCTCATCCTCTCTGCCGAGATGATGCTGCGCCACCTGGGCTGGACCGAGGCGGCTGACCTCATCGTCAAGGGGATGGAAGCGGCCATCGCCAACAAGACCGTCACCTATGACTTCGAGCGTCTGATGGAAGGGGCCACCCTGCGTTCCTGCTCCCAGTTCGCCCAGGACATGATCGACCAGATGTGATCCGGGTCGTTGAAATGCAAAACCGGCGCCATGAGCGCCGGTTTTTTTATGGAGGAGAGCAGGTCGTCAGGTGGTTTTTTCCACGTGCTGCTCGTAGATCTGCTGCCATTTGCTGGTCTCGGCCTCATCTCCACGGGCCTGCCAGAATTCGCAGATGGAGCTGGCGAGCTCGGATGCCATGGCGTGGTCTCCGTCACGGCGGCTCATCAGATATTGTCCCAACCAGCTTTGATATTGTTTCATCGCCCGATCTCCTTATCTAAGGTGCCCAGAGGGGAGTGCTCCTGGCGTCAAGGTCGCGCAGGAGCGATTCGAACTGGGCACATGTTGTGCTGCGCCCGGCAGGTGTTGGTCGCCGGATCCGGTGGTTATCTCACCGGAAAAAGGGGACAACGGGGCGCAGATGTCAAAAAACGGTCTCTATCGTATCACAAAATAACCAGTCGGTGGGGCTGGATAACAAATCAGGCTGTCCAGCAGTCTGGCCGTCTGTGTCATGGGGGCGAGGGCTGAGGTGCCATCTTGCTGATCTCGCAGCAGAAAAACCCGCCAGGTCGGCGGGTCACGGGGGCGAAAAAAAGATCAGATCCGGGCGCAGGCCAGGTATTTTTCCATCTCCTCGGCGGGCACCATGCCGCCGCCGGTGGCCCACACCAGGTGGGTGGCCCCGGCCATCTTGGCTGCATCCAGTCCCTGCCCACTCTGCCACTCAAGGTTGGCGGCCACTCGCCAGGGGCCTGCCATGCCCGCCAGTGCCGAGGGCTCGAGCCGGATCTCTTCATCCCGGGCCAGGAGCCCCAGCAGGTCGTACATCTCCTGATCGCTCAGGGTGTAGAAGCCCGCAAGCAGGCGTTCCATGGCGCGGCCGACAAAACCGGAGGCGCGTCCCACCGCGAGGCCGTCGGCGGCGGTGAGGTTGTCGATGCCAAGGTCTTGCACCGCAATGGCATCGTGCAACCCGGTGTGGACCCCGAGCAGCATGCAGGGGGAGTGGGTGGGCTCGGCGAAGAAGCAGTGCACGTTGTCCCCGAACGCCAGCTTGAGACCAAAGGCCACCCCGCCCGGGCCACCGCCGACGCCGCAAGGCAGGTAGACGAAGAGCGGATGGTCGGCGTCCACCCTGATGCCCATCTCGTCGAACTGCTTTTTCACCCGCTCGCCCGCCACCGCATAGCCGAGGAACAGGGTGCGGGAGTGCTCGTCATCGATGAAGAAACAGTTGGGATCGCGTTCGGCCTCCTTGCGTCCCTGTTCCACCGCCACCCCGTAATCGTCGGCGTATTCCACTACGATGGCGCCATGTTCGCGCAACTTTTGCTTCTTCCACTCCCGCGCATCGGCGGACATGTGGACGGTGACGCGAAAGCCGAGGCGGGCGCTCATGATGCCGATGGAGAGGCCGAGGTTGCCGGTCGACCCCACCGCGATGCTGTACTGGCCGAAGAAGTGGCGGAACTCGTCCGAAAACAGCGTGCGATAGTCATCCGTCTCGCGCAGCAGCCCAGCCTGGATGGCCAGGTGTTCGGCATGGGCCAGCACCTCGTGGATGCCGCCGCGCGCCTTGATGGAGCCGGAGATGGGCAGGTGGCTGTCTTGTTTGAGCAGCAACCTGCCGGTGAGTTCGACGCCATAGCGCCCATTGAGGGTCCCCTGCAGGGTCGGGATGGCGGCGATCCCGGACTCGATGATGCCGTGGCTGGCGCGGGTTTCGGGGAAGGCCTCGCACAGGTAGGGGGCGAAGCGGGCGAGCCGGGCGGAGGCGGCGGCCACATCGTGCCGGGTGAGCCCCACATGGGGCAATCCTTCCGCTAGGGAGGTGGCCCCCGGATTGAACCAGGTCACAGGGGTGAGGGCGATCAGCGGTTCGAGCAGGGGGAAGCGGGCGATGAGCCCGGCAATGTCGGTGTGTGTCATGAAAGCCTCTCGGGGTGGTGACGGAATCATCCCATTGAACGGCGCCAGCGTTGCCGTGACAAATGATAAAACGCGTCGCTTGGATGAGCACAGTTGATGCAAATGGTCATCTACCCTGCTGTGTCTTCGCATACGGGTGAGTTGGGTCTTCCTGGTGAATGCAAACCTCGCCCTTCTGGTATCATCTGCCAGATAAAAGAGAGGGAGGCCCAACCATGCAACGCGATGAGCACCCGGGGGTGAGGAGCAAGCTGCTCAGCAGCCATCAGCTCGCCAGGCTCCACACCTTCGAGGCAGCGGCCCGCCACGGCTCCTTTGCGCTCGCCGCCGACGAGCTTTCCTTGAGCCCAAGCGCGGTGAGCCACCGCATCTCGGCCCTGGAAGAGGCGCTCGGGTTTTTGCTGTTCCAGCGCTTTCACCGCAAGGTGGCCTTGACCACGGAGGGGCAGCGCATCTTCTGGGCGCTCACCTCCTCCCTGGAGTTCATCAATCAGAAGGTGCTGGAGATCAGGGAGCAGGCGCTGTCGGGCTCCCTGACGCTGCACTCGCGCCCTTCCATCGCCCAGTGCTGGCTGGTGCCAAGGCTCGCCGATTTTTCCCGCCTGCATCCTCACATCGAGCTCAACCTGCTGACGGGCAACGAGCATATAAACCTGCACGGCTACGGCATCGATCTGACCCTCAACTTCGACGCCAGAACCCCGACGGGCCTGGCCATTCACCCCCTGATGGATGAATTCATGGTGCCGGTGTGCAGCCCTCAATACGCCAGCGACCACGGTCTGATGGGGGAGGTGGGGAATCTGCAGCAGTGCCGCCTGCTCCATGACAGGCAGGCCTGGGGCCTGGACACCGACAGCGACGAGTGGCGCACCTGGGGGAGCCACTGGCATCTCTCCCTGGAGGCCTGCTCGTCACACATGGGATTTGATCGAGCGGATCTGGCGATCCTTGCCGCCACCCACCACGCCGGTGTCGCCATGGGGCGCAGGCAGCTGGCAAGCCAGGCGCTGGCGAGCGGAGCGCTGGTGATGCCCTTCCCGGATATGGCGGTGCGCTGCGAGCCGCGTTATTACCTGGCGACCCTCCCTCATCGCCAGTGTCCCAAGATCCAGGCATTCATCCGCTGGATACAGGATCAGGCGCAAGGGGCATCCTGAAACGGGACCTGGTTTATTGTCCGCGAAGGTCATGGCCATGAGCGCACTATTTGTACAATAAGTGCCGACACTGCTGCTAAATGACCTGGCGCAGAGCGACGCGGGTAAGAGATAACAGCGTGTGCAACGGATGAGGTGAACCAGAGATTAACCGGGGAAAATAGAAAATAAAGTCCGTGAGGGTATTCCCAATAAGTATCAGGCAGGGAATTAACCACGGTGAATAATGTCCATATGGTGTCAGCGCGCTGCCGGATGGTATAAAAACATTATGTTGTTATCCAATGGGCATGCTATTCTCAAATCGTGTTATCCCTGTGACATACAAAAATAATTCTGTGAGGAAGTAATGAACGAGTTTCTGAAGGTTCTGCTGAACATTCGCAGCTTGCGCGCTGCCATTCGTGAACTGCCGTTTGAGCAACTGCAAGAAGCGAAAGAAAAGTTTGACCTGGTATATAACGAGCGTGCCGAGTCCGTTGAACAGGAACGTGCCGAACAGGAAGAGCGTCAGCGCAAACTGAATGAATTCACCGAAATGCTGCAACAGGCTGGTATCGATCCCCGTGAGCTGATCGGCAGCGTGGCGGCTCCGGCTGCGGCGGGCACCACCAAGAGCAAGCGTGCTCCCCGTCCTGCGAAATACAAGTACCAGGAAGACGGTCAGGAGAAGACCTGGACCGGTCAGGGTCGTATGCCCAAGGCCATCGCCGAGCAAGTTGCGCTGGGCAAGGATCTGAACGATTTCCTGATCTGATCGCCGGATCCGGATCTCGATAATGCCGCCTGCAGGGCGGCATTATTATTTTCAGGGTTCAGAGGATGTCGCAGTAAAACCCAATTGCGCAGGTTACTCCGGTTAATTGGAGAGCCTCGTCTGGAATAGCCATAACCATCATGTGCCCAATAAAGGTGGCGCATCATCTTCCACGCCACCTCGCCACTTATACGCACTGAGGACTCATACAGCCCGTGTTTCTTCGTCCCTTGTGAGAAACGATCATGGATACCTGCTGTGACAGAATGAAATAGCGGCGGTGGATCCTCATCTGTATGCCTGAGCGGCCCGTCTCTTTTTCATGCTGATGCATGACGCCCACCGCCTATTAATTTATCCCCTCTATTTATGGTCTGTTTGACACCGCTCTTCTGCGATATATCCGCACGATGCCGGACAATGTGCGGATGAGGCAGACACGGATTGGTGGCAAACAAATAAACCGAATGCTAGATGACGGGTTGTCCGAGTTCAGACTGAACGGCGTGTGTGTATTTTCTCCGGGTGCGGCGACGGGCCTGGACCGCCTCTGCCAGCATGGCAAGCAGGTGTTCACTCTCTTCCCAGCAGAGGCAGGCATCGGTCACTGACAGACCGTATTGCAGTTCACCCAGAGGAGCCGGTTTCTGGTTTCCTCCCAGCAAGAAGCTCTCGACCATGACGGCAGCGACGGCTTGGCTCCCTTCGCTCAGCTGGCGACAGAGCTCTTTGGCGACCTTCAGCTGGTTCGTGTGCAGCTTCTGGCTGTTGCCATGGCTGCAATCCACCATCAGGCGAGGGGGGAGTCCCTGGCGGGTGAGGCGGTCTGCTGCCTCCGCCACATCGCTCTGGTGGTAGTTGGGCAGGGTGCCGCCACGCAGAATGATATGGCCGTCGGGATTGCCTTCGCTCTTGATCACTACCATGCCGCCCTGGCTGCCGGGGGCGGTGAAGAGATGGGAGGTGGTACTGGCCTGGATGGCATCGATGGCGACCCGGATATTGCCGTCCGTACCGTTCTTGAATCCCACGGGGCAGGGCAGTGCGGAGGCCAATTGCCGGTGGACCTGAGACTCCGTGGTGCGTGCCCCGATGGCGCCCCAGCTGACGAGATCGGCGAGATAGAGAAAGCTGGTGGTGTCGAGGAATTCGGTGGCGGTGGCGAGCCCCAGTCCATTGATGTCGAGCAGCACCTGGCGTGCCAGATGCAATCCCCGATTGATGTCGTTGCTGCCGTCCAGGTGCGGATCGAAGACCAGCCCCTTCCAGCCCACCGTGGTGCGCGGCTTTTCAAAATAGGCGCGCATGACTATCTGAAGGCTGTCTTCATAGGCGGTGGCGAGTCGTGCCAGCCGTCCGGCATAGTCCAGGGCCGCGACGGGATCATGGATGGAGCAGGGGCCAATCACGACCAGCAGGCGATCGTCTTCACCTGCCAGGATCCGGCGTGCCTGATGGCGCTGGTTGTCGATGTGCCGGGCCATGTCGGCCGGACAGGGGTGCTGCGCCAGCAGCTCGGCAGGGGTGGGTAGCGCCTCTATGGCGAAGGCGCGCATGACCGAATTCAAAACTGCCATCTGGAGTTACCTTGCTGTGCATGTGTGCGATGGGGAACCCGTATGCGGCATCCTGTTGGGAGCAGACAGATTCACGGCTCATCGCAGTTGTTGAGAATGATTGTCATTATCTTGGTGTTTGTCTCAAATGCAAGTGCAATGAAATCGCCAGGCGAAGATGGGGGGAGAGAGAACGATGGCGGGGGAACCGCAGCAAAAGCAGGCCGCTTCCCCGAGGGAAGAAGCCCGCCAGTCACAAGATAAAGAGGGGATCAGCTGTCCATCACGGCGTGCCTGTCCTGATGGTAGGCGTCTTCATCCTTGCCGCTGCGCCAGTAGGGGACTGCGTAGACCCGCTGGCGCTCGGCATCCAGGGCGCGTCTGACGTGGCGGCGCAGCGGCACGACCAAGCTCTCTTCCCCGCCAAACCAGAAATAGCTCCCCTCGGCGACCATAGGCTGGGCGGTGAAATGCGCCACCAAGGTCGCGGCCTGCTCCGGATTGCCCACGAACCAGCGCAGGTCGACGCCGGCCGGCAGCGACAGATCCTGCACGTCGTCCTGATGGGGGACCAGCAGGGCGATATGGCCGAGGGCATGGGCCGGCATCACCTCCACCATGGCGCTGATGGCGGGCAGGGCGGTGAGATCCCCCGCCATGTAATAGTGCTCGGCCGTTTGCAGCATGGGGTCGGGACCGCCCGGGCCCGAGATGGCGAGCTTGTCACCCGGTTTGGCGTGCAGGGCGAAACGACTGGCGGGGCCGGCCTCGCCGTGCAGGGCGAAGTCGATGTCGAGCTCCAGCGCCTCTCGGCGAAACGCGCGTATGGTGAAGGTGCGAATGACGGGTTTCTGGGCGGGATCGAGCCAGCGAGGCCCCTTGTCGGTGGGGGTGGGCAACACTATCTCGCGCTGATCCGGTCTGGGCAGCATGATCTTGACATGAGCACCGCCACAGCTGAAGGGGTAGTCCACAAGCTCGGGGCTGGTCAGGCAGATTCGGCGCAGGTGCGGGCTCACATCCTGAACATGCTTGACGGTGAGCAGGCGGGGGCGATTGGCCGGGGCGGGTTGAGACATGGGCATACTCCTGGCTGATGATGGCGCCCATTTTTGAGGAAATGAAAACTATTATCAATTGGTTTGTGGGCAGAATGGGTCGCGATTGACCTCCTAGGGATGTCCATCGCGATCTCACACTCTCTGCCTGGGTCAGGTTCGATCGCTTCCCCCCAGCGCCCGATAGATGCCTGCCATGTTGTTGAGCTGGGCCTGCTGCTGTGCCAGCAGAGCGAGCTCGGCATCCCACAGGCGGTTCTGCTCATCCAGCCAGGGTTGCACCCCGGTGGCACCGGCCAGAAAACGGGCGCCAGCGAGCCTTTCGGCCTCCCGGGCATAGGCCCTCTGCTGCTCCAGATAGCGCAGCCGCTGATCCCCTTGCTGACGGGCGGCCAGGCCATCCTCCACTTCCAGCAGCGCGGTATAGAGCTGCTTGCGAAACTCGGTTTCGGCAATCTGGTAGTCGATGTCGGCGCTGGCGATGGAGAGCCGGGTCTTGTTGTACTCGAGGAAAGGGAGCGCCAGCGTGGCGCCCAGGGTGCCGACTGGATTTTGCAGCACCTGGGTCAGGGTATCCGAGGTGGTGCTGGCACCGCCGGTCAGGCTCAGGGTGGGATAAAAGCCGGTGCGGATCTCATCTCCCCTCGCAAGGGTCTTGCGCAACCTGAGTTCGGCGGCGCGCACATCGGGCCGCCGGGCCAGCACATCGGCGGGAATGCCGGCCGCCAGGGACGGGATCGGGCCTATGATCAGGGCGTCGGGAGCGTCAGCGAGCGGCCCGCTGCTGCGGCCCAGCAGCAGGCGAAGAGCATTGCCCGCCTGTGCCCGTTGCTGGGTGAGGGTGGCGAGCTCCGCCTGCTTGCCCGCCTTCTGCTGGCTGGCCTGTACCAGATCGAGTCGGGTCACGGCGCCCGCCTCGTATTTGGCGTGGGTCAGGCGTTCAATGCGCTCCAGATTGGCCAGTTGCTGGGTGCCCAGGGTAATGGCCGAGCCGAGGTAGGCCAGTTGCCAGTATTGCTCCAGGGTCTTGCCGATGAGCAGCAACCGGGTGGCGGCCAGATCCTGTTCGCTGGCTTGTGCCTCCCAGCTCGCCTGATCCCTTGCCGCGGCCAGTCTGCCCCAGAGATCCACTTCGTAGCTGAGGTTGAGGGAGGGGCCCAGGTTGCTGCTGGCGCTGCCATCTTTCATGTTCTTGGTGCCGCTGGCCCCGAGATTGGCGCTGACCGAGGGGGTGAGGTTGGTGTCAGCCAGATCGGCGCCGAGCAGGGCATTCTTGAGCTTGAGCCCGGCCACCCGCATGTCCGGGTTGGCGGCCAGCACCGCCTCGACCAGGCGATCGAGCGCAGGATCCTGGAATCCCTGCCACCAGGGGCCTGCCTGCTGCAAGGTGAGACCCCGGCTCTCCTGCTGCCATGCTGGCGCCACGTCGAGATCGGGTCTGTGATAGGTGCTCTGCTGGCTGCAGGCACCGAGGCTGGCGGTGAGCATCAGGCTTAGCCCGAGCCTTGATAGGTTGTGCATCGTCATTCCCTCGCCAGTGCCTCCACCGGATCGAGCCTGGCCGCATTGCGGGCGGGCAGGTAACCAAACAGGATCCCGATGAGGGAGGAGCACCCGAAGGCCATCAGGATGGAGAAGAGCGAGAAGCGCATCTGGAAGCTTTCCACGAGCAGGGAGAAGAGAGCGCCGATGAGCAGGGCGAGGCCGATACCGAGCAGCCCCCCCAGCAGGCTGACCATCACCGCCTCGATGAGGAACTGTTGCAGTATGTCGGACTGGCGGGCGCCGACGGCGATGCGGATCCCTATCTCCCGGGTGCGCTCCACCACCGAGACCAGCATGATGTTCATCACCCCGACGCCCCCGACGATGAGGGAGATCACCGCGATGGCGGAGACCAGCAGTGTCAGGGTGGCGGTGGTCTTCTCCACCGATTTGACGATGCTGTCGCTGCTGAAGGTGAAGAAGTCCTTCACGCCGTGGCGCTGGGTCAGCAGGGCGACTGCCGCCTGCTCGGCCAGGGCGGACTGGACGCCGTCCTTGACCCGGATGGTGATCTGGGTGAAGTGCTGCTGGGAGAGGAGACGGCTCATGACGGCGCTGTAGGGGAGCCAGACATTGACCGACTGGCTGCTGCGGCCAAAGCCGGTCTCCTGGGTGACCACCCCCACGATGCGCACCGGCAGGGTGCCGACCAGCACCACCTGGCCGACCGGGTCCACCTTGCCAAGCAGGCTCTCTATGGTCTTGCCATCCACCACGGCGACTGCCGTCCGGTTTCGAATGTCCCGCTCATCGAGCAGGCGCCCCTGGGTGAGCGTCATCCCCTTGACCCGGAAAAAGTCGTTGCCGACCCCGATCACGCTGCCGCTGCTGGTCTTGTTGCGATAGCGAAGCTGGCCCGACGTCGCTATCTGGGGGCTGGCCCCCTCCAGATAGGGCTGGCCGAGCAGCGCGTCGAGATCCCGCTCGTTCAGGGTCTGGATGCTGGCGGCCTTCTCGTCTCCCCAGTCCTTGCCGGGGAAGATGTCGATGGTGTTGGTGCCCATGGCGTTGATGTCGTCGATCACCTTGGCGCGCGCCCCCTGACCCAGCGCCACCACGCTGACCACGGCGGCGATGCCGATGATGATGCCGAGCATGGTGAGGAAGGTGCGCATGCGATGGGCCAGCATGGCGTGCAGGGCCATGCGCCCCGCCTCCCGGTAGCGATCCCAGCCCCGGCTTGCGGTGCGGACGACGGCTCCTGTGCCCTGTGCATCTTGCCCGACAGAGGGAGGGGCCAGCTGGCTGCCGTCACCTGGCAGCGGGTGGGCCTGCGCCCCGGATGGGGAGGCTGCGTTGTCATCGGTCGCCCGATGGCCGCTGTCCTCCACTACCCGCCCGTCACGCAGGGTGATGATGCGATCCGCATGGCTTGCCACCGCCATGTCGTGGGTCACCAGAATGATGGTGTGGCCCTGGGCGTGCAGCTCCTTGAGGATGGCCATCACCTCCTTGCCGCTCTGGCTGTCGAGAGCGCCGGTGGGTTCGTCCGCCAGGATCACCTCGCCGCCGTTGGCGAGCGCCCGGGCAATACTGACCCGCTGCTGCTGACCGCCGGAGAGCTGGCCGGGTCTGTGGTGGCTGCGATCCTGCAGTCCCAGGCGGGTCAGCAAGGTGCGGGCTCGGGCCTGGCGATCAAGGCGGGCAGTGCCGGCATAGATGGCGGGGATCTCCACGTTGGCGGCCGCGTCCAGATGGGGCAGCAGGTGATAGCGCTGGAAGATGAAGCCGAAGTGGTGGCAGCGCAGCCGTGCCAGGGAGAGGGCATCCAGGGTCGCGGTGTCCTGGCCGCGAAACAGATACTGGCCCCCGCTCGGGCGATCGAGGCAGCCCAGCAGGTTCATCAGGGTCGATTTGCCGGAGCCGGAGGCGCCGACGATGGCCACCATCTCCCCGGCATCGATGGCGAGATCCAGCGGGTGCAGCACGGTCACTTCGTGCTCTCCGCTCTGGTAGCGCCGCTCGATGCCCTTGAGACGGATCAGGGGCTCGCTCACGGCACCATCTCCCCTTCATCGTGCAGTGCCGGCTTGCCCTGCTCCAGGATCACCTTCTCCTGCTCGGTCAGGCCGCTCACCACCTCAATCTTGATGTCATCCTTCATGCCGGTCTTGATGCGGCGGGTCTCTCTCTGGTCCCCTGCCTTGAGCAGGCTGACCTCGTACTCGTTGTCGCCAGTCTTCTTGCCGAGGGCGGTCTGGGGAATGGCCAGTACCTGCTTGCGCTCGCCGAGTACGATGGTGACCTGGGTCGTCATGGCGACCCTCAACTGATGGCCGGGGTTGGGCACATCGAACAGGGCATAGTAGTAGATGGCCGCATTGCTGGTGGCTGTGGTGCTGGCCGTCTGCTCATTGATGTTGGTGGGGGCCAGCTCGACCGTGCGCAGGGTACCGTGGTAGCGAGTATCCGGATCCCCTATCAGGGTGAAATAGACCGGCATGCCCGCCTTGACACGGGTGACGTCCGCTTCGGAGATCTGGGCCTTGACCGTCATGGTGTCGAGATTGGCGAGCTTGAGCAGGGTCGGTACCGTCTGGCTGGCGGCCAGAGTCTGCCCCTGCCGGGTGACGATGGAGACGACGGTACCATCCATGGGGGCCTGAATGCGGTTGTAGCCGAGCTCCGTCTTGGCGCGCTCCACCTTGATGATGGCGTTGTCGATGTCGGCCTGGGCGCTTTGCAGCTCGGCCCGGGTGACGGCAAGCTGGGCTTCGGCGCTCTCCAGATCCGCACGAGAGCTCGCTTCCTGCCGAAACATTTGCTGCTGGCGGCGCCAGGCAAGCTCGTTCTGTTTGAGCTGTGCCTGCTTGATCTTGAGCTGGGCGCGGCGGCTGGCCAGCTCCGCTTCGGCGGTCTTGAGGTTGTTCTGGGCGATCAGGGGATCGATCTCCGCCAGCAGCTCTCCTTGTTTGACCTGTTGACCCGCTTCCACCGCGAGATAGGTGACCTGACCCGAGACCTGGGCCCCCACATCCACCTGCTCGATTGCCTGCAGTACGCCACTGGCGAGCACCGTCTGCTCCACATCCTGGCGGGTTACCGTTGCGGTCAGTACCGGGTCCGGTGTGTTGCCTGGCCAGGCCAGCCAGGTGACGAGAGGGATCAGCACAAGGGCGAGCAGGGCGAGCTTGCCGGGTTTTCGAAGAGCTTTCATTTATCACCTGAACGAAACGAGCGAAGGCGTGCAAGGGCCATATCGTGCAGCAAATGGCCCTCAAAAAGAAGCGAGCAATGTGTAAGAAATCGTGTGGTTCTGGCGGTGACGCACTGGAGGAGGCCAAGCTGGGGGAGGATGACGGCGGGCGTCAGAAACAAGAAGACCCGCTCAGGGAGCGGGTCTTGTGGCATCAACCGACGGCTTTGAGCAAGGCGGCGTGAGGCTCGTGGCAGATCTGGATATCGAGGGGCAGTTTGTAGAGGAGCAGGCGGGCCAGCGAGCCCTCCATCCAGTGATGACGGCTGCCGACCAGCAAGAGATCGGCGGGGTGGGCGGCCAGCCAGTGCTGGAGATCCGGCACCACGTCATCCACCACCAGACACTGGTAATCCACCGGATGAGACAGCTGGGTGATGAGTTCACTGATGATCGCCTTGGCATCCAGGGTGCCCTGGGCGCTGCGCTCCTCTTGTGACAGGGACAGACTATTGCGACGGGTCTTGCTGCTGTGGGTCAGGTGCAACAAGGTCAGGTTGGCGCCCAGCCCTTGTGCCAGACGGCTCGCCTTGGCCAGTGTCTCCTGCTCGTAATCCTTGCCTTCCAGCAACAGCACAATATTGGTCGGGCTCATAAGCAGTTCTCCTTGGCAGGTGCGGGTCAGACGGCGGAAGCGCGCTCCCATTCTCCCTTCCCGCGAAATGTCAGCTCAAACGAACCCGGTGTGTTTGCATCAAGCGTCACCTTCTGTCGATGGCAACTGAAGGTACCGAGTCCGTTTACATCATCATAACAGACTGAGTTGAATGGAAAATGAAGGAGTGGGTCCGTTCGATATATGAATGAGTGCAACGAAGATGAGTGGCGTTCTGACCATGGCGATGGAAGCCCGACTGGGTGATGACCAGGCTAACAGGCTCAGATTGAGCATCAAGACACGTGCCGCGGATTAGCCAGGGCAGCCCCTCTTTCTTGCTTGCGGTTCACGGCATCGGTCAACCAGGCCGGCGCCGTCGGCAAGAGGCTTCAACTGGCCACCGCGATGATGACTCGGTCAATCTAAAAGGGGCGACATGGACGGGAGGATGTCCCGCCCGCCCCGTGGTCAGCTTGCGAGCAACTCACGGGCATTGGCCAGGGTGTTATCGGTGATCTGATCGCCCCCCAGCAGGCGGGCCAGTTCGTTGAGCCGGGCGCCCGGGGTGAGCGCCTGCATCTGGGTTTCCGTTGTCTTGCCGTCGGTGTGTTTGCTCACCACCATGTGCTGGTGACCCTTGCCTGCCACCTGGGGCAGGTGGGTGACCACCATCACCTGGGTGGATTCGCCGAGCTGGCGCAACAGGCGGCCCACCACGGCGGCGGTCGGGCCGCTGATCCCCACATCCACTTCGTCGAAGATAAGGGTCGGGGTGGAGATCTTGCGTGCACTGATCACCACGATGGCGAGGCTGATACGCGACAGCTCGCCGCCGGAAGCCACCTTGCCGAGCGGTTGGATGGGCTGACCCGGGTTGGTGGTGACCATGAACTCCACCCGATCGATGCCAAGGGGCGAGAGGCTGCTCTGGGCATCGGGTCGCACCTCGATGGCGAAGCGGCCATCGGGCATCGCCAGTTCGTGCATGCTGGCGCTTACCTTCGCGCCCAGCTCCTCGGCATAGCGCTGGCGGCTCTGGCTCAGGGCCTCGGCGGCCTGCACGAAGGCCTGGCGGGCCGAGGCCAGCTCGTCCTCCATCCCCTCGAGTCGCTCTTCGTCGGAGTGCAGGCGTGCGAGGTCGCTGGCCAGCTCCTGATGGTAGTGGGCCAGCTCCGCCGGTTTGACATGGTGCTTGCGTGCCAGGTTGATGGCCTTGGAGAGGCGGCTCTCCAGCTCGTTGAAGCGCTCTGGATCCAGTTCCAGCCGGTCGAGATAGCTGCGCAGCTCGCTGTGGCTCTCCTGTACGCCGATCAGGGCTTCGTTGAGCATGCCGAGCACGTTGCCCAGCCGGCTGTCCATGCCGACCAGGGTCTCGGCCCTGTCCACCGCCGTTTGCAGCAGACCGGCGATGGTGGTCTCTTCATTGTCATAGAGCAGATCGAGGCAATACCCGCACTCCTGCATCAGCTCGGTGCCATTGGCGAGCCGCTGATGCTCCTCTTCAATCTCTTCAAACTCTCCCGGCTGAAGGGCAAATTCGTCCAGCTCCTGCACCTGGTATTCGATGAGTTGACGGCGGGCTTCCCGCTGCTGCTGCTCGGCCTTGAGCCGGTTGAGCTCGTTTTGCAACTGGCGCCACTGCTGGTAGTGGCGGCGCACATCGTCGAGGAGCAAATGATGACCGGCGTAGCCGTCCAGCAGGGCGAGCTGGTAATCGGGTTTGAGCAGCATCTGGTGAGCGTGCTGACCGTGGACGTTGACCAGCAGTTGACCCAGGTTCCTGAGCTGGGCGAGGGGGACGGGAACCCCGTTGATATAGCTGCGAGAGCGCCCCTCGGCGGACAGTACCCGCCGGACGATGCACTCACCGTCATTTTCAAGCTCGTTGGTGGCGAGCCAGGCCCGGGCGGCAGGATTTCCCTCCAGCAGGAAGCGGGCACTCACCTCGGTCTTGTCGCTGCCCGGGCGCACCATGCTGGCTTCGGCGCGCTCCCCCAGGCACAGCCCCAGAGCATCGATGGCGATGGATTTGCCCGCGCCGGTCTCCCCGGTGATGCAGGTCATCCCCGGTTGCAGATCGAGCTCGAGAAACTTGACGATGGCGAAGTTGTTGACGGTCAGCTGGGTCAGCATGGTCTCATCCTGTATGGGCCAACATTACTGTGTATGCATACAGTATATACTGGTCTTATATACAGTAAAGTGGGCAGGGAGGATTTTTGCGAAACAGGGGGAGGGCAAGGATGTCAAGGCCGCGGCATGGGGGTGACGCCGATCCGATGGCCTGCAAAATCAACCTGCGTACCTGGCATGGGCTGAGGTGATTCGAGAAGCCACCTTGAGGCGCTCTCTTGTGGTGAGTGGCTGGCTGAGACACACTCGAACCAGTCCTGGTTGAGCCTGGGCTGTGCACAGACCTCTTCGCAAGGATGCGTCACGATGATCCATACCCCGACCCTGCTGCTGATCTCCCTGGCAATCAACCTGATGTCGGGGCTGATCATGCTATTCATCCACTCCCTGAAGCCGGGTCGAGGCAACTTTCTGTACTGGTCCCTCTCCGCTTTTCTCTTCTCCCTCTCCATCCTGCTGCTCAGTCTGGGGGTGTTGGGCGGCCATCCGGCGCTGGGCATCCGGGTCGGCGGCCTGGTCTCGCTCATGAGCATCCTGCTGTTGCTCGCCGGTTTTTGTGCGCTTTACGAGCGCGCATGGCATCCCCGTGCCGTGGGGGGAGGCGTGGCGGTGTTGCTGCTGCTCTATCTGGGATTGTCCAGCCTCGCCCCCGTGCGCATTGTGCTGGCTCTGATGGAATCGATGTTGTACCTGTGGTGCGCCTGCCTCATCGTCTCTCTCGGCCGGCAACAGAAGCGGGTGCTCCATGCGGTGGCGCTCATTTACCTGCTGCATTTCACCATCCTGCTGAGCCAGGGGGGGCTGCTCTTGCTGGGAGTCGAAGAGCGGATGGGGGACGGAGGTTGGCTCGATCTCATCTTCTTCATGCACATGGTGCTGACCATCGGCTCGGTGTTGTTGCTGCCTCTGGTGGCCTATGTGGAGACGGAGGAGGCATTGCTGGCGCTCTCGGAGCGGGATCCCCTCACCGGGGTGCTCAATCGGCGCGGCCTCTTCAGGCACGGAGAGGGTACTACGCCTGGCCAGACGCGCTGCGTGGTGGTCCTGGACATCGATCACTTCAAGCGGGTCAACGACCAGTTTGGTCACGGCTGCGGGGATGAGGTCATTCGCTATGTGGCCGGGGTGCTGGTGGCCGAGGTACGCAAGGATGATCTGGTGGGGCGCATCGGTGGCGAGGAGTTTGCCATCATCATGGGGGGCGTGAGCGGCCAGATGGCCCGCGACATCTGTGACCGGATCCGCCGCCAGATAGAGACGGGCTCCCGGCAGGGGGCTTGCCTGCCGTGCGAGGGGGTTACGGTGAGCATGGGGGTTGTGTGCGCCAGTGCCGAGGCTGACCTGGCACTGATGCTGACCAAAGCCGATGCTGCCATGTACCGGGTGAAGGAAGCGGGGCGAAACGGGGTGCATCTGGCATTCGAGCCGGCACCGCCTCGGCTGGTCGAAAGCAGCGAGGGGTAGACCCTCGCCACCGGTGGTGCCTGGCTAGAAGAGCTTGCTGCCCCAACCGAGCTTGTTGCGCAGCACGTGGAAGTAGCTGTAATCCAGCGGATGCACCAGATGAAGCTTGTGGCTGCTCTTCTTGATGAGGATCTCGTCTCCCGGGTGGACCGCCAGGGTGACCTGGCCGTCGCAGCTCACCTGCATGGCGTCGTCCTGGTTGTCCGGCGAGACCAGCAGCCGCACTTCGCTGTCCGCATCCAGCACGATGGGGCGGCTGCTCAGGGTATGCGGGAACATGGGCACCAGCGTGATGGCGTTGAGTTTGGGGGTGAGAATGGCGCCCCCTGCCGACAGGGAGTAGGCGGTGGAGCCGGTGGGTGTCGCCACTATGATGCCGTCCGAGCGCTGGCTGTACATGAAGCTGCCGTCGATGTAGACCTCGAACTCGATCATGTGGGCGATCTTGCCCGGGTGAAGCACCGCCTCGTTGACCGCGAGGTTGCTCGACTTGCGCTCCCCGTGGCGATAGACGGCGGCCTCCAGCAGGAAGCGATGCTCGCTCTTGAAGTGACCCGAGAGCACCTGCTCCAGGGGCAGCAGATAATCTTGGGGCGAGAGATCGGTCAGGAAGCCGAGGTTGCCCCGGTTCACCCCGATCACCGCCACATCGAACCGTGACAGCACCCGGGCGGCCCCCAGCATGTTGCCGTCACCGCCGACGACGATGGCGAGATCCGCCTGCTCGCCGAGCTGCACCAGATCCATCACGTTCTCCCCGAGCAGCCCCAGAGTATGGGCCACCCGGCTCTCCAGCAGCACGCGAAAGCCACGGCTGGTCAGGTACTGATACAGGCCGGTCAGGGTCTGGTTGGCCCCCTCGTGATGGGGCTTGCCGATGAGGGCAACGGTTTTGAACGGAGAATCCATAGGTTATCGGGTCTGGGAGAGTCTTGGGGGGAGTATACCGCGCTTTGCCGGGGATTTGTCTGCCTCCGTGGCGGTTGGTGCAATCGGCCCCGAAAAGGGGCTGCCTGGCACGCGGATGGGCGCCATTGTGCCCGATCTGCCCTTTTCCCCTTGAAAGCCGGGGCTGTGTCCCCATAATAGCGCCAACACAGGGTCTGCTGGCGCGTGTCGCTTGTCTGAACGCCAGCCACCCTCACACGCAACCCCTGAATATTGGAGATGTCATGAGCCACGAAGAACAAAAGGTTGAAGCGATGGAGCAAGTGGAAGCCCAGCCAGTCGAGCCGACCGATGTAGACAGTGAAGTGACAGCCGAGCAGGCCCGCATCGCCGAGCTGGAGGCCCAGCTGGAGGCGGCCCAGCAGGCTTCCCTGGAAGAGCGCGAGCGCGCCATTCGCGCCGTCGCCGAGATGGAGAACCTGCGTCGCCGTGCCGCTCAGGACGTGGAGAAAGCCCACAAGTTTGCACTGGAGAAGTTCGCGGCAGAGCTCTTGCCGGTGCTGGACAACCTGGAGCGCGCCATCGAGCTGGCGGACAAGGAGAACGACACTCTCAAGCCGATGATTGAAGGGGTCGAGCTGACCCTGAAATCCATGCAGAGCGGCGTGGCCAAGTTTGGCCTGGTGGCGCTGGACCCGACCAACCAGCCGTTCGACCCCAATGCCCACCAGGCCATGAGCATGGTGCCCAGTGCCGACGTGGCGCCGAACACAGTGATCGCCGTGATGCAGAAGGGCTACGAGCTCAATGGCCGCGTCATCCGCCCGGCCATGGTGATGGTCTCCAAGTCCGCTGACTGATCACGCTGTTCTCACCAAGCCCGCCGCTTGGCGGGCTTTTTGTTGGATGTGGCGCCAAAAAACGTGTCTGGCGTCATTTGGCTGTCAGGTGGTCTGTATGCAGGTTTTTTCAGGGCCGGACTTGAAGCGCCGACTTGAGACCCCATATAGGTTGCAAGGCCACGGCGGCACAAAAAATTTGATGCCGGGAGCTTGAAAGCCACAGTGGCAGGCCCCACCTAGCCGTTAACGTATCAAGGCGAGCCCCTCGCCAGTTTATTCAAAGTATTTGGAGATTCGTCAAATGGGTAAAATCATCGGTATTGACCTGGGTACTACCAACTCCTGCGTCGCTATTCTGGATGGCGACCATGCTCGCGTGATCGAGAACGCGGAAGGCGACCGTACTACTCCGTCCATCATTGCCTATGCCGATGACGGCGAAATCCTGGTTGGTCAGCCGGCCAAGCGCCAAGCCATCACCAACCCGAAGAACACGCTGTTCGCCATCAAGCGTCTGATCGGCCGTCGTTTCGAAGATGACGAAGTACAACGTGACCTGAAAATCATGCCGTACGCCATCGCCAAGGCCGACAACGGTGACGCCTGGGTTGAAGTGAAAGGCAAGAAAATGGCACCGCCGCAGATCTCTGCCGAAGTGCTGAAAAAGATGAAGAAGACCGCCGAGGACTACCTGGGCGAGCCGGTGACCGAAGCCGTTATCACCGTACCGGCCTACTTCAACGACGCCCAGCGTCAGGCCACCAAGGATGCCGGTCGCATCGCCGGTCTGGATGTAAAACGCATCATCAACGAACCGACTGCTGCGGCTTTCGCCTACGGCGTCAACAAGGTCAAGGGCGAGCGCAAGGTTGCCGTATACGACCTGGGTGGCGGTACCTTCGATATCTCCATCATCGAGATCGACGAAGTCGAAGGGGAAACCACCTTCGAAGTACTGGCGACCAACGGTAACACCCACCTGGGTGGTGAAGACTTCGACAACCGCGTCATCAACTACCTGGTTGACGAGTTCAAGCGCGAGCAGGGCATTGACCTGCGCAACGACCAGCTGGCCCTGCAGCGTCTGAAAGATGCCGCCGAAAAAGCCAAGATCGAGCTCTCTTCTGCCCAGCAGACCGACGTGAACCTGCCGTACATCACAGCAGATGCCACCGGTCCGAAGCACATGAACATCAAGGTGACCCGCGCCAAGCTGGAATCCCTGGTGGAAGACATGGTGAAAGACTCCCTGGAGCCGGTTCGTGTCGCCCTGAAAGACTCCGGTCTGGCGGTTGGCGAGATCGACGACGTCATCCTGGTGGGCGGTCAGACCCGTATGCCGCTGGTTCAGAAGACCGTGGCCGACTTCTTCGGCAAAGAGCCGCGCAAAGACGTCAACCCGGACGAAGCCGTGGCCATGGGGGCTGCCATCCAGGGTGCCGTGCTGTCCGGTGACAAGACCGACGTACTGCTGCTGGACGTGACTCCGCTCTCCCTGGGGATCGAGACCATGGGCAGCGTGATGACCGCGCTCATCGAGAAGAACACCACCATTCCGACCAAGAAGTCCCAGGTGTTCTCCACCGCCGAAGACAACCAGTCTGCCGTGACCATTCACGTGCTGCAGGGTGAGCGCAAGCGCGCCAGCGACAACAAGTCCCTGGGCCAGTTCAACCTGGAAGGCATCCGCCCGGCACCGCGCGGTCTGCCGCAGATCGAAGTGACCTTCGACATCGATGCCAACGGCATCCTGCACGTCTCCGCGAAAGACAAGGAGACCAACAAGGAGCAGAAGATCACCATCCAGGCCTCTTCCGGTCTGTCTGATGACGAGATCGAACGCATGGTACGCGAAGCCGAAGCCAACGCGGCCGAGGACAAGAAGTTCGAAGAGCTGGTGCAGGCCCGCAACCAGGCTGACGGTCTGGTCCACTCCGTGCGCAAGCAGGTCACCGAAGCCGGTGAAGCCCTGCCTGCCGACGAGAAGACCAAGATCGAGACTGCCCTGAGCGAGCTGGAATCCGCCATCAAGGGTGACGACAAGGCTGCCATCGAAGCCAAGCAGCAAGCGCTGCTGGAAGCGTCCCAGAAGCTGATGGAAATTGCCCAGCAGCAGGCTCAGGCGCAAGGCGCCGCCGGTGCTGACGCCGGTCAGTCCTCCTCTTCTGCCAAGGCTGACGACGACGTGGTCGACGCCGAGTTCGAAGAAGTGAAAGACGACAAGAAGTAAGCCCGACCCGGATGGGCGAAGTCCGCTTCGCCCATCGGCTCAGAATCTGTTCACGGTCTGTCGCGAGAGGCCGTCAGCAAGGTAAAGAGCAGCGCAGGAACCGGAGCGTATAGATATACGTGAGGATTCCGAGCAGCACATGAGCCTTGATCACGGCTTCGTAGCAAGAGTGTGAGCAGATTCGTCAATGAATTTACGGGCGTTGGGTAACCAACGCCCGTCTGCGTAACTGCTGATATAGCAACAGGATGAGTATGTCGAAGCGCGATTTCTACGAAGTGCTCGGGGTGTCGAAAGGTGCCGACGAGCGCGAGATCAAGAAGGCGTACAAGCGTCTGGCCATGAAGTATCACCCGGATCGCAACCAGGGTGATGCCGGGGCTGAAGAGAAGTTCAAAGAGGTCAAGGAAGCCTACGAGGTCCTGACCGACGAGAACCTGCGTGCCCGTTATGACCAGTACGGTCATGCCGGGGTGGATCCGAGCCAGGGTGGCGGCCACGGCGGCTTTGGCGGTGGTGCCGATTTCGGCGACATCTTCGGCGACGTGTTTGGCGACATCTTCGGTGGTCGCGGGGGCGGTCGTCGCGGCCCGGCCCGTGGCGCCGATCTGCGCTACAACATGGAGCTGACGCTGGAAGAGGCGGTGCGCGGGGTCTCCAAGGAGATCAAGATCCCGACCCAGGTCCACTGCGAAGTCTGCAACGGCTCCGGTGCCCATACCGGCAGCCAGGCCCAGACCTGCCCCACCTGCCACGGCTCCGGCCAGGTGCAGATGCGCCAGGGCTTCTTCGCGGTGCAGCAGCCTTGCCCCCACTGTCACGGTCGCGGCAAGATCATCAAGGATCCGTGCCGCAAGTGCCATGGGGAAGGGCGCTACCAGAAGACCAAGACCCTGTCGGTCAAGATCCCGGCCGGGGTCGATACCGGGGATCGCATCCGTCTCTCCGGCGAAGGGGAAGCGGGGGAAACCGGCGCATCGGCGGGGGATCTGTACGTACAGGTTCACGTGCGCGAGCACGAGATCTTCGTCCGTGACGGCAACGACCTCTACTGCGAAGTGCCCATCAGCTTCACCACGGCGGCGCTCGGCGGCGAGATTGAAGTGCCGACCCTGGATGGCCGGGTCAAGCTCAAGGTGACCCCGGAGACCCAGACCGGCAAGCTGTTCCGCCTGCGGGGCAAGGGCGTCAAGTCCGTGCGCTCCGGCCAGGTGGGGGATCTGATGTGCAAGGTGGTGATCGAGACTCCGGTCAAGCTGACCGAGACCCAGAAAGATCTGCTGCGCCAGCTGGACGACTCCTTCAGCGGCGCCGCTGCCAAGACTCACAAGCCGAAATCCGAAGGCTTCTTCGAAGGGGTGAAACGCTTCTTCGACGACCTGACTAAATAAACGCGACCCGCGTTACCCAAGCCGGCACGGATGTGCCGGCTTTTTTTTTGCCCGCCATCTGGCCTGGATCCTCCCTTATTGAGTGGATCCCGATGAGGGATCCTCCTCACAACTTCCACCAATTCCCCCTGTACAAATGTTATCCCGCTCACACTCCTGCTGAAACGGTTTAGCTGGCATATTGAGTCAGCTAAAGCGGTTTAGCTATCCTCGGCTCGTCAACAACAACAGAGCCCGGACGGGCGACAGAAGACAGGTGAGGACGATGACGATGTTCAAGAGCAAGTTGGCGCTGGCCGTGGCGCTGGGATTGGGAATGAGCAGCCCGCTGTGGGCGGCGGATGGTGGTATCGAGGCTCGTCTGGCGGCGCTGGAGGCGCGGGTGCAGGCAGCCGAGGCGCGCGCCACCGCTGCCGAAGCGCGGGCCGACGAGGCCCAGAGCAAGGCGAGCGAAGCCCGCGAGACCGCCGCCGTGGCCAAGGCCCAGAGCGAGAAGGTGGACAAGCAGACCGCCGGTGCCCAGGGCTTCGAGTTCCACGGCTATGCCCGCTCGGGCCTGCTGGTGAACGGCAACGGCAATGGTGGCCGCGGCGGCCCCTACATCACCCCGGCCGGCTCGGTGGGCGGCGCCGTGGGTCGCCTTGGCAACGAGGATGACACCTACATGGAGGCCAACCTGCTGAAGACCCAGACCTTCGACGATGGCAGCTGGGCCCGCTACAAGCTGATGCTGGCGGACGGGGTGGAGACCAGCAACGACTGGACCGCCAGCGATTCCAGCCTCAACACCCGCCAGGTGTTTGCCGAAATCGGCGATCTGGCGAGCTTCAGCGGTCCTTTCCAGCACTCGGTGCTCTGGGCGGGCAAGCGCTTTGACCGGGACAACTTCGACATCCACTGGCTCGACTCGGACGTGGTCTTCCTGGCCGGTACCGGCGGCGGCGTCTACGACGTGCAGCTGGCCGACAGCTGGAAGGCAAACTTCTCCCTCTACGGGCGCGACTACGGCGACATCAGCGCGAGCGGTCTCTCCGACATCGAGAGCTACATCCTCACCATGAACAACCGCGTTGGCAACTGGCAGTGGATGCTGAACGGCCTCTCCGCCAAGGATAACGAGGCGCGCATCAACGACGGCGGCGCGGGCAGCGAAGCGGCGAACAAGGGTGCCCACACCCTGGTGGCCTACCACGCCGACAGCTTCTTTGGCATCAACCCCGGTTTCTCCAAGGCGGCGGTGCTGTATGGCCACGGTCTGGGTGCCGAGCTCAAGGGGCTGGGCTCCGACAGCGAGCTGCTGCCGGATGCCGATGCGGTGCGGGTCGCCGTGTTTGGCGCCACCGATCTTGCGCCCCGCTGGCGTGTGGCCCCGGCCCTGCTGGCCGAGCACAGCCAGGATCGTTACGTGAAAGGGGACGAGTACCGCTGGGTGACCCTCAATGGCCGCCTGGCCCAGGTGCTGAGCCAGAACGTCGAGCTGGTTTACGAGGCGACCTGGCAGTACATGGACCTCGATCCCAAGGGCTACAAGGGTCGTCAGGCGGTGAGCGGCGATTTCACCAAGCTTACCTTCGCGCCGACCTTCAAGGCGCAGACCGCCGGCTTCTTCGAGCGGCCCGAGCTTCGGGTGTTCGCCACCTGGATGGACTGGTCCTCCGAGCTCGACAACTACGCCAGCTCCGATGCCATGGGCCAGAGCAACTTCACCGCCGGGGGCGAGTGGAACTTTGGCGTGCAGATGGAAACCTGGTTCTAGTTCGTTATCCCGATCACAAAAATGGCAGGCGGCCCCGGGATCTGTTGGTTAGCTAAAACGGTTTAGCTGATAATGCGGACCCAGAACCCGGGGCTGACCCCGGCAAATCCTGTGCAGCAGTGGAGTAGCAACAAGGTGACGAATCGTGTGTGGGTAATGGGGGATGCGGTAGTGGACTTGATCCCGGAAGGGGAGCAGCACTACCTCAAGTGTCCGGGTGGCGCACCGGCCAACGTGGCGGTGGGCGTTGCCCGGCTCGGCGGGGAGTCGGCTTTCATTGGCCGGGTCGGCGCGGATCCCTTCGGCCGCTTCATGGGGGAGACCCTGGCCAGGGAGGGGGTCGACATTCGCCACCTGATCCAGGATCCGACCCATCGCACCAGCACGGTGCTGGTGGATCTCGATGAAGCGGGGGAGCGCAGCTTCACCTTCATGGTGCGCCCGAGCGCCGATCAATTCCTGAGCCACGCCGATCTGCCGGTCTTCCAGGCCGGGCAGTGGCTGCTGACCTGCTCGATTGCGCTCGCCAACGAGCCGGTGCGCAGCAGTTGCCTGCAAGCCATGGCGACCATCCGGGCCGTCGGGGGGCGGGTCTGCTTCGACCCCAACCTGAGGCCAGAGGTGTGGGGCAACCCTGCCGAGATGCTGCCCGTGGTGCGCGAGGCCATGGCCCTCGCAGACGTGGTCAAGCTCTCGGTGGAGGAGCTGCAACTGCTGAGCGGTCTGGACGATCTGGCGGCGGGGCTTGCCACTCTTTCAGGCCCGGCACTGGTGCTGGTGACCCGGGGGGCGGGGGGCGTGGTGGCCCGTCTGGGTGGCGAGTTGCTGGAGTGGGTGGGGCCCAAAGTGACGCCACTCGATACCACGGGGGCGGGGGACGCCTTTGTCGCCGGGCTGCTGGCGGCCTTGGCCGAACGGACCTCGCTGCCGACGCTGGCCGAGCTGCCCGCCATTCTGGCTCAGGCCCACGGCTGCGGGGCGCTCGCCACCACCGCCAAGGGGGCGATGACGGCACTGCCCACCCGCACCCGGCTGGATGAATTTTTGCGATCAGGCGCAGACGGCAGTTGATCTGCGGCTAGAAGCCCGGCTCGACAGCCCCTACTCTCATGTGACAAGGGCCCGCCAGCGTGGCGGGTCATAAGAGGAAGAATATGAATATCAGTGCGATAGCCCAGGATCTGGTGCCCCTGCTCGGGGGCAAGGAGAACATCGTCAGCGCCGCCCACTGCGCCACCCGGCTGCGGCTGGTGCTGGCGGACGACAGCAAGGTGAACAAGGCCGCCATCGACAAGCTGGAGGGGGTCAAGGGGTGCTTCAGCAACGCCGGCCAGATCCAGGTCATTTTCGGCACCGGCCTGGTCAACAAGGTCTATGCGGAGTTCGTCACCCTGACCGGGACCGGCACCGCCAGCAAGGCGGAGCTGACCGACATGGCGACGGCCAAGCTCAACGTGGCCCAGCGTCTGGCGCGGACCCTCTCCAACATCTTCGTGCCCATCATTCCGGCCATCGTCGCCTCCGGTCTGCTGATGGGGCTGCTCGGCATGGTGCGCACCTACGGCTGGGTCAACGCCGACAGCGCCCTGTTCGTCATGCTCGACATGTTCAGCTCGGCAGCCTTCATCATCCTGCCGATCCTCATCGGCTTTACGGCGGCGCGGGAGTTTGGCGGCAATCCGTACCTCGGGGCGACCCTTGGCGGCATCCTCACCCACCCGGCCCTGACCAACGCCTGGGGCGTGGCCGGGGGCTTCAAGACCATGGACTTCTTCGGCCTGGATGTCGCCATGATCGGCTACCAGGGCACCGTCTTCCCGGTGCTCTTGGCGGTCTGGTTCATGTCCCACCTGGAGAAGCAGCTGCGCAAGCGCATCCCTGACGCCCTGGATCTCATCCTCACCCCGTTTTTGACCGTCATCATCACCGGCTTCGTGGCGCTGCTTTTCATCGGCCCCGCCGGGCGGGTGCTGGGGGATGGCATCTCGTTCGGTCTGAGCGCCCTCTATGAGCAGGCAGGCTGGCTGGCGGGTCTGGTGTTTGGCGGGACTTATTCCCTTATCGTCATCACCGGCATCCACCACAGCTTCCACGCCATCGAGGCGGGGCTGCTGGCCAACCCTGCCATCGGCGTCAACTTCCTGCTGCCCATCTGGGCCATGGCCAACGTGGCCCAGGGTGGGGCTTGCCTCGCGGTCTACTTCAAGACCCGCGATGTGAAGATCAAGGCCATCACGGTGCCGGCGGCCATGTCCTGCCTGCTCGGCATCACCGAGGCGGCGATCTTCGGGGTCAACCTGCGCTACATCAAGCCCTTCCTGGCCGGTCTGTTCGGCGGGGCCTGCGGCGGCGCCTACGTGGTGGCGGCCAAGGTCGGCATGACGGCGGTGGGCCTGACCGGCATCCCGGGCATGGCCATCGTCCAGCCCATGAGCCTCATCCACTACGTCATCGGTCTGGTGATCGCCTTTGGCGCCGCTTTCGCCGCCTCCTACCTGCTCAAGTACAAGGTGGAGTGATGAAGGAAAGCCATCTCCTGAACCAGGTTGTCCGGTCCCTGCTGGCTGGACAGCTCAAGGCGGCGGCCGATCCCCATCGGCCCCGCTGGCATCTGGCAGCCCCGGTGGGGCTGCTCAACGATCCCAACGGCTTCATCGAGTACGACGGGTGCTACCATCTTTTCTACCAGTGGAACCCGCTCGGTTGCGAGCACCGCAACAAGGGCTGGGGGCATGTCACCTCCACCGATCTGCTGCACTGGCAGCACGAGCCGGTGGCGCTGCTGCCCACCGAGGCCTATGAGAGTCACGGCTGCTATTCGGGCTCGGCGGTGAGCGACGAGCAGGGGCGTCTGACCCTCATCTATACCGGCAACGTCAAATACCCGGACGGCAGCCGCACCGCCTACCAGTGTCTGGCCCGTGCCGACGGTGAGGGCGGCTTCGAGAAGCTGGGACCCGTGCTGGACCTGCCCGCAGGCTTCAGCGGCCATGTGCGCGACCCCAAGGTGTGGCACGACGGTCGGCAGTGGTTGATGGTGCTGGGGGCTCGTACCCTGGACGATCGGGGTGAGGTGCTGCTCTATCGCGGTGACACCCTGGATGCCTGGACGCTGGTGGGCCCCATCGCCGGCAGCGGGCGCGGCGGTCTCGGGGAGTTTGGCTACATGTGGGAGTGTCCGGACCTCTTCCCCCTGGGAGATCGCCATGTGCTGATCAGCTGCCCGCAGGGGATTGCCCCGCAGGGAGAGGATTATCGCAACCTCTACCAGTGTGGCTGGCTGGCGGGTGACTTCGACGGGACGCACTTCGCCCACGGGGCTTTCCACGAGCTGGACAGGGGATTCGAGTTCTATGCCCCCCAGACTACCCAGGACAGTCAGGGGCGGCGCCTGCTGTTCGGCTGGCTGGGCTTGCCGGAGGAGAACGAGATGAGCCAGCCCACTCTCGAACACGGCTGGATCCACCAGATGAGCTGCCCGCGGGAGCTGTTCTGGCAGGATGAGTGGCTCTGCCAGCGGCCGGTGGCAGAGCTGGGCGCCCTGAAAGGGGTGCAGACCCGCTTCGAGGGGGCGCCGGATGAGCTGCCTGCCCTGGCCATCGACTCGGCCTGGCTCGATCTGGCGCTGTGCGGTGAAGGGCGCCTCGGGTTCGGGGCCGTGGTCGAGCTGTGCTGGCTGCCGGGGCGTCTTGTCCTGCGGCGCCAGAACTGGCAGAGCGGGGAGTGGGAGGAGCGAAGCGCCCCCTGGCTTGGGGGCAAGATCACCGTCTTGTGTGACCGCTCCAGCCTGGAGTGCTTCGTCGATGGCGGTCGCCAGAGCTTGTCGACCCGTTACTTCCCCGGCGAAAACCCAGTACTTTCCGCACGTTGCGGTGGTGATGGCAGCAAAATTTGCCTCGATCACTGGCCGCTGGCGACCTGCCTAGTACAATAGCCCGGTCTCAGTGTGCCGGGAGGTCAGGTGGAGAAGAAGAAACGGATCACGATTGCCCAGATAGCCACGCTTGCGGGGGTCTCCAAGGCCACCGCCAGTCTGGTGCTCAACGGCAAGAGTGCGGAATACCGCATCGCCGACGATACCCGCAAGCGGATCCAGGCGGTGGCGGACGAGTGCCACTATCAGCCGAGCATCCATGCCCGCTCCCTGCGGGAGGTGCGCAGCTACACCTGGGGGCTGGTGATCCCTGACCTCACCAACTTCGGCTTCGCCAGCATCGCCCGTGCCCTGGAGGCCCGCTGTCGGGAGGCGGGGATCCAGCTGCTCATCGCCTGCTCCGAGGATGACCCCACCCTGGAGCAGCGGGTGGTGGACAACCTCATCAGCCGTCAGGTGGATGGCCTCATCGTCGCCTCCAGCGGCCACAGTGACGACATCTATGCCCGCATCCACGACCGCTTGCCGGTGGTGCAGCTCGACCGCCACATCGGTGAGTCGCGCCTGCCCATGGTGATCTCGGACGCCTGCAAGGCTACCGCCGAGCTGGTGCAGGATATGGCCGAGGATTGCGGGGAGGAGATCTATTACTTCGGCGGTCTGCTGGATCTCTCCCCCAGCCGCCACCGGCTGGCGGGTTACGAGCTCGGATTGCACCGGGCCGGGCTGGAGGCCACTTCAGACCGGGTCCGCCACCGTGACTACCAGCCGAGCTCGGGTTATCAGCTGATGGCCGAGCTGGTGGACGAACTCGGGGCGCCGCCCAAGGGGCTTTTTACCGCCTCCTTCACCCTGCTGGAGGGGGTGCTGCGCTACCTCAACGAGGCGGAACTGATGGAGACCGGCATGCGCCTGTGTACGTTCGACGATCACGATCTGCTCGACTGCATCCCCATGCGCATCGATTCCGTGGCCCAGGATTGCCCGGCCCTGGCCCGGGCCGCCTTCGAGATGATGCAGCAACTCATCGCGGGCAATCCCCCTGCCCAGACCGCCCAGGTCATCAACCCCAGGGTGCGCTGGCGCAGCCGCCGCTAGGCACACGGCTTCCCTTTCCTGTGAAAAAGCCCCGCCGGATCCGGCGGGGCTTTTTGTGCTGCGTCTGGTATGAGGGCGTCAATCGGTGATGCTGGCCCGCCAGAAGATCTGCTTGATGTGAGGGTGCTCCCCGAGCGTGTTCATCAGGGCATCGAGCTTGGTGCCATCGATGGCGGTGGCGAGCAGCGCCGCCGAGATCTCGAGATCCTGATCGCCGAAGGGGGTGATGTCGAGCTCGCTCAGGGGGTAGTGGGCCTGCTCCAGCATCTGCTCGAGCCAGGGCAGTACCTCCTTCTGGTGAGCGCGGCCGATGAGAGCGGTCACGTGATAGGTCACTTCGGTGTCCATGTTGTCCACCGGGTCACGGTTTATCTGGTTGACCAGGGGGCGCAGCAGGGTGTTGGCGGCCAGCACGAAGAGGGCGCCGAGGATGGCCTCCAGGGCGAACCCGGCGCCGCAGGCGGCCCCGACAGCGGCCACGCCCCACAGGGTGGCCGCTGTGTTGATGCCCCGGATGTTGCCGGACTCGCGCATGATGACGCCAGCGCCGAGAAAACCGATGCCGGAGACGATGTAGGCCACCACGTGGACGACCCCGTAACTGCCACCATGCAGGTCATAGATGCGCTGGGCCAGGTTGACGAACAGGGCCGCCCCCACGGCGACCAGCACGTTGGTGCGAAGGCCGGCGGTGCGCTGGCGGTACTGGCGCTCCAGGCCGACCAGGCTGCCCAGCACGAAGGCGAGCAGCAGGCTGGCCAGGGTGTCGAGCAGGGCGAGAAAATCGAGTTGTTGCCACATTCTCATGAAGGGTCTCCTTCTGGGGATGCCGACCAGCCTTCGCCCCCGGGTTGCGTGAGAGACGGGGGGCAAGGTCGACATCGTGGTGAATGCAAGGGCGCGACCCGCCTCCTGACGGGGCGGGATGGCGCAGAGCAGGGAAGAGGGCCTTCACGGTTGCCCGGGAAGGACCCGCCTCATTCGAGGGTCAATGCCTGGTGGCGTCGTCCCCGGCGCGGGGGCGCAGTTCCCAGCGTACCGGGTGGACAGCCCCGACCTGGTGGATGAACTGCACCAGATAGCGGCGCTGGGGCGGCGTGCAGTAGAGGCTCAGCACCAGCACGCGGCCTTCACCGCGCCCGGGCTTCATGGACTGCAGAGGACTGAGTCCGGCCGGTTGCAGGGTGTGGCTCACCGCCGCCAGCACCTGCTCCATGTCGGCTCTGTCTTCGCAGCGGATGTGCAGCCGATAGAGGTGCTGACGCCGTCTGCCACGTTGCCAGAGTGGTCGCAGGCCCCGTCCCAGTCTGCTCAGCAGGGAAGGGGATTTGTCAGCGACAGAGTTGTTTGAAATCAAGCGCATAGCAGCCTCCTTTTGGGAAGCAGAAACTATGCAGGCAAGGTGTCGGGGGATGAGTCCGCGTCACCTGACGTCAAGTGTGAAAAGCGGGGAAAAGAGGGATCCACTTCTCGCAGGGTGGCGAGTCGCGGCAGAGAATAACCTGCGGCTAGCTCGCGACCAGGGTGCCGACGACGAGGGTCGGCGTGCGTCTGTCACTTGATGAGTTGCCCACCGATGGTCTCCGCTAGTGATAAAGAGGCGACATGGTAGCCGATACGGCTGCCTGGGTAAACCCCGAGCCCTTGATAGCAACATATTGAAACATAATAAAAAAGAGATGAAAGCGCCGGTGAAGGTAGCCCTCTTCCCTTCACCGGCGGGCCCTTGGGGGGTTACCGGGTCTTGTCGATGCCCAGGTATTTGAGCATCAGTTTTTCATAGATGGGTTCGGTGTCGCCCACCTGCATCTTGTGCAGGAAATACTTCTCGAACGCTATCTTGGCCAGGTGGACCCACTTCCCTTTCTTGAACCAGGCGACGTTGCGCGGCGGGATCTGCGGCATGGCCACGAAGGCGGCCCCTGTGTCCCCCATGTCCGCCAGACAGATGGCATTCCACACCGCCCGGGTGACCGGGGGCTGGCCGTCCAGCTCCGCCTTGATGTTGTGGCTCAGGGTGCGCACCATGGCCTCGATCATGTAGCCGGTCTTGGGCACCCCGGTCGGTACCGGCGTCTTGTGCTGGGGCGGGATGGCGATGCAGACCCCGGCGGCGTAAATCTGCGGGAAGACAGGGTTGCGCTGGTGTTCGTCGACGATGACGAACCCGCGGGGATTGACCAGCCCCTCGAGGCCCCGCAGGGGGCTGATGCCGGCGAAGGCGGGCAGCATCATGGCATGCTTGTAGGGGAGGCTGTGGGTGCGCTTGACGTTGCCATCTTCATCCAGCTCCTCCACCGTCATCACCCCATCCCTGGCCGCCACGGTGCGGGCATTGCAGATCCATTGCATGTCGCGCATGCGCAGCTCGCTCTCCAGCATGCCCTTGGAATCCCCCAGGCCGTTGAGGCCGAGGTGACCGATGTAGGGTTCGCTGGTGACAAAGGTCATGGGCACGTCCTTTCTCACCTTCTTGTCGCGCAGGTGGCGATCGAGGATGAAGGCGTATTCGTAGGCCGGGCCGAAGCAGGAGGCGCCGGGCATGGCACCGACGATCACCGGACCCGGTTCGTCGAGCAGCCCGTTGACACTGTGCAGGCACTCCTCTGCGTGGGAGAGGGTGCAGACGCTGGCGGTGCCGCCCGCCGTCGGGCCTGCTCCCTGCACCTCTTCAAAGGCGAGTGCGGGGCCGGTGCAGAGCACCAGAAAGTCGTAGTGCAGGTGCTGGCCATCGGAGAGGCGGATCTGCTGTTCGAGGGGTTGCAACCCGGTCAGGGCGGCGTGGATGAAGCGGATCCCCTTCTTCTTCACATGAGGCTCTATGGGGAGGGAGATATCCTTGCGCTCTCGCCACCGGACCGCAATCCACGGGTTCGAAGGGTTGAATTCAAAGTCGGGTTTGTCGTTCACCAGGATGACGTCGTGCTGCTTGCCGAGTTCGGCCTTGAGCTCGTAGGCGGCCGACATGCCCCCCAACCCTGCCCCGATGATGATGATGGTTGCCATAATGAGCCTCCGCTCTATTACACGGCTCCTGTGAGCCAATATGTCCGCCTGCCTACTTGAGCCCCATTCGCCTGAGCACGGCGGCGGCGGGACAGAACCCGGTGAACGCGCTCTGGATCAGGTTGACCCCGACAAAGACGCTCAACCAGACAAAGCCCGGGTGGACCCAGGCCGTGAGCAGCAGCGACAGCAGCAACATGCCACCCGCGACCACTCTGACTCCGTTATCGATGGTCATTTCTCGTCTCCCCTTTTTGTTTAGTGATTGCTAATTTAGAGTTGTTTTATACAATAGAACAAATATCAGCAATTGCTAATTTAATCTTATGAGCCACTTCGACGAGATGAACCGACATGCGACTGCCGCCGCCGGCCTGCTCAAGGCGCTGGCTCATCCTGAACGCCTGATGGTGCTCTGCCAGCTGGTGGAAGGGGAGAAGGGGGTCGGGGAGCTGCTGGCCCACAGCCAGCTCGGGCAGTCGGCCTTCTCCCAGCAACTGTCGGTATTGAAGCGCCAGGGCCTTATCCGCTCGCGCAAGGTCTCCCAGCAGATCTACTACTCGTTGGTGAGCGAGGCCGCCGCCGATGTGCTGGCGGCGCTGCAAACCCACTTTTGTCACTCAGAAAATAAGGAATCTTGATGATGGAAAGCCAATGGCTGCTCTCTCTGGGCGGCGGCATGCTGGCGGGGCTCGCGGCCCTGATCCTGATGTTGTTCAACGGCCGGGTGGCCGGGATCAGCGGCATTCTGGCCGGTGCCTTGCAACACCGCGCGCCGTGGCGTGTGCTGTTTCTGCTGGGGCTCGGGGCGGGGGCTTGGCTGGCGCTGACTCTGGGTTGGGCCAGCATGCCCGCATTTACCACCTTGCCCGGTTGGCCAGTGGTGCTGCTGGCTGGTTTGCTGGTGGGCATCGGCACCCGCCTTGGCAATGGCTGTACCAGCGGCCACGGCATCTGTGGCATGGGGCGGTTGTCGACGCGCTCCGTGGTGGCGACGCTCACCTTTATGGGGATGGGCGTGGCGACCGTGTTCTTTACTCACCACATGTTTTGACGGGTTGATTGCCATGAAATTGCTGACAAGTGTGTTTGCGGGTCTGTTGTTCGGGCTGGGAATGGCCCTTTCCGGGATGATGGATCCGGCGCGGGTCACCGGGTTTCTCGATCTGGCCGGTGCCTGGGATCCCAGCCTGGCCTTCGTGATGGGGGGCGCCCTGGCTGTCTTCATGCCGGGCTACTTCCTGCTGGTGAAACCCCGTCGTCTGAGCCTGCTGGGGGAGCCCATGGTCCGGGTTCCCGCTCCCGTGCTGGATCGCCGCCTGATTGGCGGGGCTGCGCTGTTTGGTATCGGCTGGGGATTGGTGGGCATCTGTCCTGGGCCTGCCTTGAGTCTCATTTCCAGCGGACAGCCCATGATATTGTTGTTTATCGCGGCCATGGTGGCCGGGATCTTGCTGTTTGACAGAGGGCTGGCCAGGGTGCTGACCAAGGCGCCAGCTCGGGGAAAGGATAAGGTGCGCCAGTCCCATACCGCCTGATCCCGTGAAGTGACTGATGATGCCAGGGAAGGAGAGTAATGATGGAAAAGATCCGGTTGCTGGGGATCACCTTGATGGTGATGACATCGCAGACCATGACATCCGCCCTGGCCGCGGAAGGGGAGCCAGAGCCCTTGCTGACAGTGGCGCCACAGCCGGTCACCGACTGGCTCACCCTGAGCGGTACCGTGAGCGCCATTCATCAGGGGACGGTCGCGGCCCAGACCAGTGGCCGCGTCTCCCGCATGCTGGTGGATGTGAACGACGAGGTACAGGCCGGGCAGCCCCTGCTCGAGATAAGCGGCAAGGAGCAGTCTGCCGCCGTGACCGGCGCCGAGGCGCGGGTGGCCAGGGCCCAGGCCCAGCAGGTGGAGGCCGAGCGCCAGCTCACCCGTTATCAGGCCCTCATCGCCAAGGGGGTGATCACCCGGGCCCAGCTCGACAACGCCCAGGCAACGGATCGGGCCGCCCGCGCCGAGGTCAATGCCGCCGAGGCCGCCCTCATCCAGGCCCGGGAAGCCTACGGCTATACCCGTATCCTCGCCCCCTACGCCGGGGTGGTGACCAGGCGGCTGGTGGAGCTGGGGGAGACGGTGGCCCCCGGTACGCCGCTGCTATCCGGTTTCTCCCTTGGCGAGCTGAGGGTGGAGCTGGAGCTGCCCCAGTCCGCACTGGCTCTCGCCGGCCAGCCGTCGGATGTGCAGGTGCTGCTGCCCGGTGGCAAGGCCGTGACTCCCGTCAAGCTGCTCCGCTTCAACTACGCCGACAGCCAGAGCCACAGTTTCCGGCTGCGCCTCGATCTGCCGCCGAACACGGCAGGGGTGCTGCCTGGCATGTGGCTCAAGGTGCAGCTCAAACAGGGTGAGCGTCAGGTGTTGCAAGTGCCGGAGCCCGCCCTGCTGCGGCAGGGGGAGTTCAACGGCGTCTACCTCAAAGAGGGGGAGGGCTGGGCCCTGACCCCGGTGCGGGTCGGCCACTGCGAGGCTGGGCTGTGCGAGGTCCTGGCGGGTCTCAAGGGCGGTGACACCCTGGCCCCCGATGCCTGGACCCGTCAACAGGAGGTGCCCCATGAGTAGCGATCTGAACGACAACCATGGCCACCTGGGGCCGGCGGGTCGGCTGGCGGCCCTGTTTCAGGGCTCGGCCATCACCCCGCTGCTGGCGCTGGTGGGGCTCTTGCTCGGCTTTTTTGCCGTGCTGGTGACCCCCAAGGAGGAGGAGCCCCAGATCGATGTCACCTTCGCCGACGTCTACATTCCCTTCCCGGGAGCCAGCCCGGCAGAGGTGGAGTCCCTCGTCACCACCCCTGCCGAGCAGGTGGTCTCCCAGATAAAGGGGATAGATACCCTCTACTCCTTCTCCCAACCCGATGGCGCCCTGCTGGTGGTGGTGTTCAAGGTAGGCGTGAGCCGGGAGCAGGCCATCGTGGATCTCAACAACCAGCTCGACTCCAACCGCGACTGGTTGCCACAGGGGATCGGAGTCGGTCAGCCACTGGTAAAACCCCGGGGGATCGATGATGTTCCCATCGTCAGTCTGACCCTCTGGAGCAAGCAGCTGGGGGCCTCCGATCTGACCCGGGTCGCCCACGAGCTGGAGACCGAACTCAAGCGCATTCCCGGTACCCGCGATATCTACACGCTGGGCAGCCAGAGCGCCGTGCTGCGGGTGATGCCGGATCCGGCGGCCCTCAGCGCCCATGGCATCAGCTGGGGCGAGCTGAGCCAGCGACTTGCGGCCGCCAACCGGGTGGGCAGCGAGCAGGCCGTGGTGCAGGATAACCGGGAAATCAAGGTGCAGGTGGGGCAGTTCCTGCAAAGCGAGCAGGAGGCCCGCGAGCTGGTGGTGGGGTTGCACGACGGCAAGCCCGTCTACCTCGGTGAGGTGGCCCGGGTGGCGCTTGGGGAAGAGACCCCGGTCCAGCGCAGCTGGATGGGGCAGGGGCAAGCCAGCTACCCGGCGGTGACCCTGGCCATCGGCAAGCAGCCGGGGCAGAACGCGGTGGAGGTGGCCAAGCGGGTGGAGGCACGGGTGGAGAGCCTCAGGAACCGGCTCATCCCGGCTGGCGTCGAGGTGACGGTGACCCGTGACTACGGCGTCACCGCCGAGACCAAATCCAACACCCTCATCGGCAAGCTCATCTTTGCCACCACGGCGGTGGTATTGCTGGTGCTGGTGAGCATGGGGTGGCGCGAGGCGCTGGTGGTGGGGGTCGCCATCGTCATCACCCTGGCGCTGACCCTGTTCGCCTCCTGGGCATGGGGCTTTACCCTCAACCGGGTGTCCCTCTTTGCCCTTATCTTCTCCATCGGCATCCTGGTGGATGACGCCATCGTCGTGGTGGAGAACATCCACCGCCATCGCGGCCTGGGCAAGGGGTCGCTCAAGGATCTCATTCCGGGCGCGGTGGACGAGGTGGGGGGGCCGACCATACTGGCGACCCTGACCGTCATCGCGGCCCTGCTGCCCATGGCCTTCGTCAGCGGCCTGATGGGCCCCTACATGAGCCCCATCCCCATCAATGCCAGCATGGGGATGCTTATCTCCCTGCTGGTGGCCTTTATCTTCTCCCCCTGGCTGGCCAATCACCTGCTCAAGCGCGAGGGGCATGTCGCCCACGGTGAGGCTAAGGCAGGTCTCTTTCACCGGCTGATGACTCCTTTCCTGATCGGTGATGGCGCCAAGCGCGCCAGACGCAAGCTCTGGCTGGTGGTGTTGCTGCTGGTCGGGGCTGCCGCCGCCATGCCCATGGTGCAGTGGGTAGTGCTCAAGATGCTCCCCTTCGACAACAAGTCGGAATTCCAGCTGGTGCTCGACATGCCGGAGGGGGCGACCCTGGAGCAGACCGAGCGCACCCTGCTGGCGGTGGGTCGGGAGCTTGCCAGGGTGCCCGAGGTGAAGGATTACCAGATCTACGCCGGCACCGCCGCCCCCATCAACTTCAACGGGCTGGTGCGCCACTACTTCATCCGCAGCGGCGCCAACGTGGGTGATATTCAGGTCAATCTGGTGGACAAGCATGAACGGGATCGCAGCAGTCACGAGATTGCTCGGTCGGTGCGTGCGCCCTTGCAGGCCATCGCCAGTGCGGCAGGGGGCAACCTCAAGGTGGTGGAGGTGCCCCCGGGACCGCCTGTCTGGTCGCCCATTGTCGCGGAAGTGTATGGCCCGACGCAGGCCGCCCGTGAAGCCGCTGCCCGCGCCGTACAGGCCCGCTTTGTGGCCACGGCGGATCTGGTGGACGTGGACATCTATCTGACCGACCCCCAGCCCAAGTGGCGGCTGGTGGTGGATCGCGCCCAGGCGGCCCTGCTCGGGGTCGATCTCGGGGATCTGGTGGCGACCCTCAACGGGGGCGTGGGCTATCAGGATGTGAGCTGGCTGCAAGGGCAAGGCGCCAAGTATCCGGTGCCGATCCGCATCGAGCTCGCCCCCGGTGACAAGCGGGATCTGACCGGCATCCTGGCTCTCAAGGTGCGCAGCCAGAGCGGCCAGCTGGTGCGGGTCTCCGAGCTGGTGAGCCGTCGTGACGAGGTCGCCCCCAGTTACCTCATGCACAAGAACATGCAGCCCATGGTGATGGTGGTGGCTGACATGGGCGGCCATGCCGACAGCCCGCTCTACGGCATGTTTGCCGCCGGTGCCGACATCTCGCTGCCACAGTATTACGTGCATCAGCCCGACAAGCTGGGGGAGGTGGCCCTCTTGTGGGACGGGGAGTGGAAGATAACCTACGAGACCTTCCGCGACATGGGGCTGGCCTACGGGGTGGGGATGATCCTCATCTACCTGCTGGTGGTGGCCCAGTTCCGCTCCTATCTGGTGCCGCTCATCATCATGGCCCCCATTCCGCTCACCCTCATCGGGGTGATGCCGGGTCACGCCCTGCTGGGGGCCCAGTTCACCGCCACCTCGATGATCGGGATGATTGCGCTGGCCGGGATCATCGTGCGCAACAGCATCCTGCTGGTGGATTTCATCGAGCAGCAGCGGGCGAGTGGCATGGCGTTCGAGCAGGCGGTGATTGCGGCGGCGCAGGTGCGAGCCAAACCCATCATGCTGACGGCGCTGGCGGCCATGATAGGGGCGCTTTTCATCCTGGATGACCCCATCTTCAATGGCCTCGCCATCAGCCTGATCTTCGGGATCCTGGTTTCCACCCTGCTCACCCTGGTGGTGATCCCGCTGCTCTACTACAGCCTGCTCGTTCGCCGAAGTCAGAGGTAAACACAGGGGGCACGTGCCCCCTGTTTTCTGGCATCACACCGCCTCGCGGGCATCGCAGGTTTTCATCAGGGGGAAATAACGGCGATCCGCCTGGCTCATGTGACCCACGACCAGCTCCTGGATGATGAAGTTGAGCAGGGCGTCGTTGCCAAGGGTGCCCGCCTGTGCGGCCGCCATCAGCTGACCGGCTTTTTTCAGCAGATGCTGGTGCTCCTGGCGATGGGCCGCCAGCTCCTCATAGCCATATTGCGCGAGGACTTGCTCTTCGAGGAGGAAGTGCTGGCGCGCCATCTCGAATATCTGCGCCATGTCTGCCAGCAAGGCATCGGGATGGATGCCGGGATCCTGCATGTGCTCGAGCAAGCGGTTGGCCAGCAGGTAGAGCTGGCGGTGGTCCGTATCGATGCGGGGGTGGCCGCATGCGTGGGCGGGCTGCCATTGCAGGGTGCCGGGGAGAGGATCCTGCCCGGTGGAAAACAGGCAGACCCTGCCCCGGCCATGGTGCTTGGCCTGATACATGGCCTGATCGGCGTGGTGCATCAGGGTCTTGGGGTCGGTGCCGTGATCCGGATAGAGGGCGACCCCTATGCTGCCGGAGATGCGCAGCGCCTGCTGCTCAAGCTGGAAGGGGTGATGCAGGCAGTGGTGCAGCTTGTCGGCGACCGCGAGGGCCGAGGCATCCGTATCGGGCAGCATGATGACGAATTCGTCCCCCCCAAGGCGTGCCACCAGATCTTCTTCCCTGACGCACTCCCCCATGCGCTCGGCCACCAGCTTGAGCAGCAGGTCGCCGGTTTCGTGGCCGAAGGTGTCATTGATGGGCTTGAAGTGGTCGAGATCGATGAAGACCAGGGCCAGGGGCTGCTGGGGAGCCTGCTCCAGGGTCTCCTTGAGCCGCTGTTGCAGCAGGCGGCGGTTGGCCAGGCCGGTGAGGGGGTCATAGAAGGCGAGGCGGCGCATCATCTCCTCCCGGGCCGAACGTTCGGTGACATCCCGGGTCACCCCCAAAATGGCGTCCGGTCTTGTGCTGGCGCTGCCATGCAAGGTGGTTACCGTCTCGATGGCCACCAGATGACCCTGCTTGTGGCGCAGCTGGGAGTGGATGACGCACCGGGTCTGCCCATGATCCCCCCGTTGCCAGGCCTCGAGGGAGGCGGTGATGCCGTCGCGAAGCTGTTTCCAGGACTCATCGGGGAGCAGCTGGCGCAGGGAGAGGGCAAAGAGTTCGGCGGGCTCATAGCCGCTCAGGGACGCGATGGCGGGGCTGATGTAACGAAAACGCAGGCTGTCGGTGTCCATGGTCCAGATCACGTCGCCGCTGTTCTCCGCCACGAAACGGTAGTGCTGCTCGCGCTGGGCCAGTTCCCGGGTGAGCCGCTGTCGGTCACTGGCCTCTTCCCGCAGACGCAGATAGAGGTGCAGGAAGACGCCGAGCAGGGCCAGCAGGGAGAAGGAGATCAGCATGGCGATGGCCACGCTCCTGTCGAGCAGTTGGCGCTGCTGGCGAAGGCTCGCCTGGGTACTGTTGTAGAGGAAGGGGGTGAGGTTGGGCACCGCCTTGATCATCCCGGCCTCCTGGTAGGTGCGGGCGATCTGCTGCCAGCGATCCTGCTGCATGTAGCCGGGCTCGATGATGTCGGGCTGCATCAGGGCCCGGGTTTCACGGGCCTCGAAGGCGAGCGCCTCGCGCCCGGCCCCGCTGGGGTAGTGCTCCAGGATCAGGTTGATCATCTCTTCGGGATGATCCATGGCATAGCGCCACCCCTTGAGGCTGGCCTGCAAGAAGCGCTGGACCCGCTCCTGCTGGTTGATGACCTCACTCTCCGAGGTGAAGAGGTTGTCTCCGTAGAAGTCGTACCCGATGTCGCGGGGGCTGAACACCCGGTAGGGAATGCCCTGTTGCTGCAGGGTGAAGGGCTCGGTTGTGCTGTAGGCGCTGATGGCGTCCGCCTGGCCCCTCAGCAGTGCCTGTACCCCCCGCTCGTAGGGCAGGGTCTCCCACTGCCGGCTGCGAGTGTAGCGATGCAGGTAGGTGAGCAGCTCGTTGGAGCCGGGTTCGAGCATCAGCCGCTTGTTGGCCAGATCGCCCGGAGTCTGGATATCCGGCCGCTCCAGGGTGATGAGCATCAGGGGGGAGTGCTGCAACATGGCGGCGAGCACCACCACAGGGCGACCTGCTGCCCGGGCCAGCAGCAGATCGCTGCCGCGGATGCCGAACTGGGCGCGACCCGTGGTGACTTCATTGATGACGTCGGTGCCCGGCCCCGCCTCCCGCAGGGTGACCTGCAGACCGGCCTCCCGGTAGAACCCCTTGGCGATGGCGGCGTAGTAACCGGCAAACTGGAACTGGTGCTGCCAGGGAAGTTGCAGGATCACGCGCTCATCCGCCCTGAGGGGAGCCGTGGTCAGGGTGGCAATCATCACCCAGAAGGGCAGAAGCCAGCGTACAGGCTGGCGAGATGCATCGGACTCCGTCATACCGCTGTTCTCTCGGGAGGTGCTCTTCTGGCTAGAGTCAAACAATTTCCTGTTATTCGCAAGGGGAGCAGGCCCCAATAAGATGGGGCGCGGGAGGCATTAAAAGTCATTTTTGTGTCATTCATCACGTCAATGGGCGTCACGGCTCATTTTGAAACCTTGTCAACCCGTCACCGGCCCGGTGACAAGGGCATTAGGTGTCATTCCAGGAGGGATGGCTGCCGCCTCTCTTCTCGCCTGTTAATGACAGATTGCGTGTTTTCGGCAATTCCCTCTTATCTTCTCCTGTCGTATCAGAAGTTGATGCTCTTGTCCGTATCGGGTGTCGACCTGTGGCGGTCGGGGGACGCCTTCCTTCGTTCAGGGTGGTATGGTAGTCATCCGTTTCCTGTTTCCCGAGAAGGTCCTGTCATGTCTTCCTTGCGCCTGCTGCTCTCCGACTCCCACGATCCCCTGTTCAACCTGGCGGTGGAGGAGTGCATCTTCCGTCAGATGGATCCGAACCAGCGGGTGCTGTTCCTGTGGCGCAACGCCAATACCGTAGTGATCGGCCGGGCCCAGAACCCCTGGAAGGAGTGCAATACCCGCCGCATGGAAGAGGACGGGGTGACCCTGGCCCGGCGCAGCAGCGGGGGTGGCGCCGTGTTCCACGACCTTGGCAACAGCTGTTTCACCTTCATGGCGGGCAAGCCCGGCTATGACAAGAGCGTCTCCACCACCATCGTCATCGATGCCCTCGCCAGGCTCGGTGTGAGTGCTTTTGCCTCCGGGCGCAACGACTTGCTGGTGGCGACCCCGGACGGGGATCGCAAGGTGTCGGGTTCGGCCTACCGGGAGACCCATGATCGCGGCTTTCACCACGGTACCCTGCTGCTGGACGCTGACCTCGGCCGCCTCGCCCACTACCTCAATCCCGACCCCAAGAAGCTGGCGGCCAAGGGTATCAGCTCGGTGAGAAGCCGGGTGGCGAACCTTGGCGAGCTGTTGCCTGGCCTGGGTCATGAGCAGGTGGTGCAGGCCCTGTGCGACGCCTTCTTTGCCCATCACGGTGAGGTGGTGCAGCCCGAGCACATCTCCCCTGAGCAGATGCCCGATCTGCCGGGCTTTGCCGAGACCTTCGCCCGCCAGCGCAGCTGGGAGTGGAACTTCGGCCATGCGCCTGCGTTCAGCCATCAACTGGACGAGCGCTTCCCCTGGGGCGGGGTCGAGCTTCATTTCGACGTGGAGAAGGGGGTGATAGGACGGGCACAGATCTTCAGCGACACCCTGGACCCTGCGCCCCTGGATGACCTGGCCGCACGCCTGCCCGGGGTGGCCTATCGTCCCGAGGCCATCGACGAGTTGCTGCGTCAGTGGCGGGCGACGTTTTCGGCCAACCCCGAGCTGGAAGGGTTTTCGGCATGGCTGCTGACCGCCCTGCGCTGACCTTGCCCATGGCCAGGATCACAAGATGAACAGGGGAAAAGAGGGGAGAGAGGGCGCGGCGCCCGTCAGGGCGCCAACATGACAAAAAGTAGGGCAGACCATTAGTTATTGTCTCTGTTGATAGAGGTGTCACTGGAGTATAAAAACCGCACCTCAGCAGTATCAATGGTATAAAAATGAATCACTTGGTCTATCTGAAAGATGAGGGCGTCAACGCCGTCTCCCCCGAATTCGCCCGCCGTTTTGCCACCGTCAAAGCCCACTTTTTCTCACGCAACCCCGACCTCTGGCCGGTCTTTCGCGAGCCCGGCTTTGCCACCCTCAACGAGTTTCGCGCCCGTGGACTGGCGCCGGATGCGCGGCTCAATGCCTGGCCCGATGGCCGCGCCCGTCTGGCGGATCTCTGCGAAACCATGCCGGTGCCGGCCACCATGCGCACGCCGGGGGAGCCCATGGCGGAGCTGCTGTTTGCCGGCGCCCTGTCAAAGGATTGGGAGAACCCCTCCAGCGTCGAGAACGTCATCACCATGTCGGCGGATCCCGCCATCTATGGCGCCCAGATGGGTATTCTGGCCAATCCCAACCTGGTCTACTCCGAATACGCCGGGGTGGCCGAGGAGCTGGAGAAGAAGGTGGTGCGCCAGATAGCGCTGCTGGCGGGTTACGACCCGGCCCGCGCCACCGGCATCTTCACCCAGGGGGGGACGTTTTGTAACCTCTACGGCTACCTGCTCGGCATCCGCAAGAGCCTGCCACAGGCCAAGCACAAGGGGCTAGGCCACTATCAGGATTACCGCATCATCAACTCCCAGGGCGGCCACTACTCCAACATCACCAACCTCTCCCTGCTCGGGGTGGACATCGAGAACAAGACCATCCGCATCCAGGTGGGCGAGAACAACGACATCGATCTCGACCACCTCGAGCGTACCCTGACCGCCTGCTTCGCCCTGAAACACGTGGTGCCCACCATCATGCTCACCATGGGCACCACCGACACCTTCGGGGTGGATAGGGTCAAACCCGTGGTCGAGCTGCGGGATCGCCTCTGCGAGCGGTTCGAGGTGGCGGTCAGGCCCCACATCCACGTCGACGCCGCCATCGGCTGGTCGATGATCTTCTTCCTGGACTACGACTTTGCCGCCAACCCGCTGGCCATCAACGCCGCCACCCTGGCGGGGATCGAGCGCAACGTGAGCCGCTTCGCCGAGCTCAGATATGCCGACTCCTTCACCGTCGACTTCCAGAAGTGGGGCTATGTGCCCTACACCTCCAGCCTGGTGATGATCAAGGAGCAGAGCGATCTCAAGGCGATGGAGAACGACCCGGAGAACTTCTCCTACTTTGAGCGGGACATTCAGGGTCAGACCCACCTGCAGTCCACCATCGAGTGCTCCCGCGGGGCGAGCGGCCTGTTCGGTGCCTATGCGGCCCTCAACTACCTGGGGGTGGAGGGCTATCGCACCGTGCTGGCCCACTGCCTGCAAAACGCCAACTACTTCCGCTTCCGGTTAAGCCAGCTCGGCAACGTCAAGCTGGTGGCCCAGGAGAACCAGGGGCCCAGTGTCGGCTTCAAGATCTACAACCCCGAGTGGGTACAGGACCCCGAGGCGGAGTTCGCCTTCGAGCTGGCCCGCAGCCCGGATGCGGCCTACAAGGCGCGGCTGGCCCGCAACACCGAGTATCACCGCAGCCTGTTCAAGGGACGCGGCAAGGTAGGGCTCTACACCAACTGGGTGGAGGCGGTGGCACACTCGGAATACGACGAGCGCGGCAAGTACTCCTATATCGCCGGGGAGAAGGCGGTCTTCATGAACCCCGCCTGCGGCCGCGAACAGATCGACGCCTTTATCGCGCATATTCGCGGCTGACAGAGCCACATCTTGTGATGTCATAAATAAAAACGGCGGGATAATCCCGCCGTTTTTATGGCTCAAGGCAGTGGTTACCGTTTCTGGATGGCGGTCACGGTGAGCTTGCCGGCCGGGTTCTCGGCGTGAAAGCGCACCGCATCCCCCACCTTCAGATCCTTGAGCAGGTCCGTATCGGCCACCCGAAAGACCATGGTCATGGGAGGCATCTTGAGGTTGGTGATCGCCTCGTGCCTGATCCCGACCTTGCCGCTCGCGGCATCGAGGCGGGTGATGGTCCCCTTGATCAGGGTCTGCTCGGTTTGCATGGCGGCCATGTCGTGGCCCTCATGGTTCATCCCCTCCATTTGCGCCATGTCGTGCCCCTGGTGGTTCATCATCTCCTCTGCCTGCAGGCTGGTGTTGGTGGCAAGGCCGAGCAGCAATGTCAGGGTCAACGTCTTGTAATTCATGATCTTTTCCTCGTCGTTTATTCAAAGTCGGTGGTGAAGTCGGGTCAATCGGCTTGCCGGGGTTCGGTCTTGCCAAGGCTGCGGCTACGCCACAGGTAGTAGGCGGCGGGCAGCACCAAGAGGGTCAGCACCAGCGCGCTCACCATGCCGCCAATCATGGGGGCGGCGATGCGCTGCATCACCTCGGAGCCGGTACCGTGGCTCCACATGATGGGCAGCAGGCCCGCGATGATGGTCACCACCGTCATCATCTTGGGGCGCAGGCGCAGGGCGGCGCCGTGGATCACCGCCCGGTGCAGGCCCGCCTGGTCCGGCTTGCCGCAGGCCACGAGGTCATCCCAGGCGTGGTTGAGGTAGACCAGCATCAAGACGCCGGTCTCCACCGCCACCCCCGCCAGGGCGATAAAGCCCACCCCGACCGCCACCGAGAGGTTGAAGTCGAGCAGCCAGAGGGTCCAGATCCCGCCCACTACCGCCAGCGGCAGGGTGGTGAGAATGAGCAACACCTCCTGGAAGCGGCGAAACGCCAGATAGAGCAGCAGCACGATAATGGCGACGGTGAGCGGCACCACGTAGGCGAGGCGCGCCTTGGCCCTCTCCATGTACTCGTATTGGCCGGACCAGGTGAGGGAGTAGCCCGCCGGCAGCACCAGCTGCTTGCCCACTTCGGCCTTGGCCTCTGCCACAAAAGAGCCGATGTCGCGGCCGCGAATATCGACGTAGACCCAACCGTTGAGGCGCGCGTTTTCACTGCGCAGCATGGGCGCCTCGTCGCTGATGTAAACCCGTGCCACATCCGCCAGCGCGATGCGGGCGCCGCTCGGAGTGACTACCGGCAGCAGCTCGAGGCTCGCCACCGAGTCGCGATAGCTCTGGGGGTAGCGCAGGTTGATGGGGTAACGCTCGCGCCCCTCGATGGTCTGGCCCACTTCCATGCCGCCCACCGCGGTGGCGAGCACCGCCTGTACGTCAGCGATATTGAGGCCGTAGCGGGCCGCTTTCAGCCGGTCGATATCCACCTTCACATAGCGGCCACCGGCCACCCGCTCGGCGTAGACCGATGAGGCGCCCTCCACCTTGCCAACGATCTGCTCAAGCTTTTGGCCGAGCTGCTGGATCACCTTGAGATCGGGCCCCGCTATCTTGATGCCGACCGGGGTTTTGATGCCGGTGGCCAGCATGTCGATGCGGGTCTTGATGGGGGGCACCCAGGCGTTGGTGAGGCCGGGGAAGCGGATGAGGGAGTCGAGCTCCTCTTTGAGCTTCTCCGGGGTCATGCCGGGGCGCCATTGATCGCGTGGCTTGAGCTGGATGCTGGTCTCCATCATCACCAGGTCTGCAGGGTCGGTGGCCGATTCGGCGCGCCCCGCCTTGCCGAACACGTTTTGCACCTCGGGCACGGTACGAATGAGCTTGTCGGTCTGCTGCAAAATCTCCCGCGCCTTGCCCACCGAGATATTGGCCGCTGTGGTGGGCATATACATGATGTCCCCCTCATCCAGCGGCGGTATGAACTCGGAGCCCAGGTACTTGAGCGGCCAGAAGCCCGCCACCGTCACCATGGCGGCGATGGCCAGGGTGGTTTTCGGGCGGGCCAGGACGGCCTTGAGCAGTGGCACATAGCCCTGGCTCAGCCAGCGGTTGAGCGGGTTGGCCTGCTCCGCCAGCACCTTGCCACGGATGAAGTAACCCATGATCACCGGCACCAGCGTGATGGCGAGCCCGGCCGCGGCGGCCATGGCGTAGGTTTTGGTGTAGGCGAGCGGGTGGAACATCCGCCCCTCCTGCGCCTCCAGCGCGAACACCGGCAGGAAGCTGATGGTGATGATGAGCAGCGAGAAGAAGATGGCGGGCCCCACCTCGATGCTCGCCTCGGTGATGATGCGCCAGCGGTTCTTGTCGGTGAGCGCCTCCCGCTCCATGTGTTTGTGGACGTTCTCGATCATCACGATGGCGCCATCCACCATGGCGCCGATGGCGATGGCGATGCCGCCCAGCGACATGATGTTGGCGTTGATCCCCTGCAGGTGCATCACGATAAAGGCGGTCAGGATGGCGATGGGCAAGGTGATGACCACCACCAGGGATGAGCGCAGGTGGAACAGGAAGGCGAGGCAGACCAGCACCACCACCGCGAACTCCTCCACCAGCTTGCCGGAGAGGTTGTCGATGGCGCGCTGGATAAGGTCGGAGCGATCGTACACGGTGACCACCTCCACCCCCTCCGGCAGGCTGCTCTTCAGCTGGGCGAGCCGCGCCTTGACCCCGTCGATGGTGTGCTGGGCATTCTCGCCGTAGCGCATGACGATAATGCCGCCCACCACCTCCCCTTCACCGTTGAGCTCGGCCAAGCCGCGCCGGCTCTGGGGCCCGGTGACCACATCCGCCACGTCGCCCAGCAGCAGCGGGGCGCCGCGCACAGTGGTGCCGAGCGGGATCTGCTTCAGATCCTCCACGCTTTTCAGATAGCCGTTGGAGCGCACCATGTACTCCGCTTCCCCCATCTCGATGACGGAAGCGCCGGTCTCCTGATTGCCCTGCTTGATGGCGGTCTCGATTAGGGAGAGCGGAATGCCGTAGGCGCGCAGCTTGTCCGGGTCGACCCGCACCTGATACTGGCGCACCATGCCGCCGACGGTGGCGACTTCGGAGACCCCATCCACCGTCTGCAACTCGTACTTGAGGAACCAGTTCTGCAGGGAGGTGAGCTCGCTCAGGTCATGCTTGCCGGTTCTGTCCACCAGTGCGTACTGGTAGACCCAGCCCACCCCGGTGGCATCGGGGCCGAGCTGGGGGCGGGCGGAGGCGGGCAGGTTGGGCGCGACCTGGCTCAGGTACTCCAGCACCCGGGCACGGGCCCAGTAGAGGTCGGTGTTGTCGTCAAAGAGCACATAGACGAAGGAGTCGCCGAAGAAGGAGTAGCCGCGCACCGTGGTCGCCCCTGGCACCGCCAGCATGGCAGTGGTGAGCGGGTAGGTGACCTGATCCTCCACCACCTGAGGCGCCTGGCCCGGATAGGCCGTCTTGATGATCACCTGCACGTCGGAGAGATCCGGCAGGGCGTCCACCGGGGTCTGTTTGACCGACCAGAGCCCCCAGGCGGTGAGCATGAGGGTCAACAGCAGCACCAGAAAGCGGTTGCCCACGGACCAGCGAATAATCGACGGGATCATGATTGGGCTCCTTGCTTATTTGGTGCAGAGAGCCGAGAGCGGTTGCCTGTCAGGCAACGAATGATGGCAGGGATCATGACTTCTTCTCCATCTCGGGCATCGCCATCTGATGCTGGCTATGGTCCATGCCTTCCATCTTGCCCATCTCATCCGTTGCGGGCTTGGCTGCGTCGCCGCTTGCCGGCGCTTGCTCCTGATGGATGGTGGTGATGCGGTACTCATCCCCCTCCTGCATCACTTGCAGATGCAGGGTCTGCCCCTCGGCCAGCTTGCTGATGTCGACCCTGTCGGCGACGGTGAACTCCATCTCCATGGCAGGCCACTGCCACTCGGGGATGGGCTGGTGGGCCACCATCAGGGTGCGGTTGGCCAGATCGATGCTTTCAACCTCTCCCTGGGTCCACACTTGGGCGGGGCGCACCGCCGTCATACGCTGGAAGTCCGAATCGATGGCCGATTCGGAGTCGAGCAGGAACTGGGCCGAGCGGACTATGCTGTCCCCCGCTTCAACTCCTTCTTTGATGGCAACCTTGTCACCAAACTGGGGACCCAGAGTGACGGCGACCGACTTGAAGCTGCCATCCCCCAGCGCTAGCACCAGCCGGTCCTGGCTGCCGGTACGGATCACCGCTTCGCTCGGTACCACCAGCCGGGGTTCGCCCTGCCCGGTGCGAATGCTCACCTTGGCAAACATATTGGGTTTCAAAAACTCGTCCGGGTTGTCAAAGCGCAGCCGCACCTTGAGGGTGCGAGTAGCGGCATCCAGGGTCGGATAGAGGTAATCCACCTTACCTTGCCAACTGCGACCGGGGGCATAGTCGAGGGTCATGGTGACCGGATCGCCCACCTTCAGCTGGGCCGCCTGACGCTCGAACACCTCGGCGCTGACCCACACCTGCTGGAGGGTGCTGATGTTAAAGAGGGCTGCGGCGGGCTCCACATACTGGCCCTCGCGCACTTTCAGCTCGGAGACATAGCCGCTGCTGGGGGCATAGATGCGCACCGTCTCCTGCACCTGACGGCTGCGCTTGAGAGTGGCGATTTGATCTGCCGGCACCTGCAAGGACTTGAGCTTGCCCTCGGCGGCGCGCAGCAGCAGCGGGTTGGCGGTGTTGAGGGCGAGCAGATACTCGTGCTGGGCGTTGACCAGATCCGGGGCGTAGAGCTCGTAAATAAGGCTCCCCTTGCTCACCTGCTGCCCCTCGCTCTTGATGGCGAGGGTGCGGATCCAGCCCGCCATGCGGGCGTTGACCGCCTCCAGCTTGTCCTCGTCATAGCCGACATAGCCCACCGTCTCGATCTGCTGGTGGATGGGGATCTTCTCCACCTTGGCGAGCCGCACCCCCAGGTTCTGCTGGATCTCCGGGCTGATGGTGACTGTGCCCGGTGAGCCGCCCTGTTTTTCCTCATAGACGGGGATGAAGTCCATCCCCATGTTGTCTTTGGCGGGGGCATCGCGCTTGTCGCGCGGATCCATGGGGTTGACCCAGTAGAGGGGCGTCTTCTCCTTGGCTGCAGTGCCAGCGGTGGTCTGTTTGGCAGCCCAGTAGCCGCCACCGGCGCCGAGGGCGAGCAGCAGGGCGGACATCAACAGCGTCTTGTTCATGACAAGCCTCCGAAGCACGGGAGGCGAAGGGGGGACTGGCACGGCCGCGTGCAGGCAGACCGGGTAACGGGGGGGAATGACATGATATCTCTTCTCTTCTGTCAGGCCGCCAGTGTGGTGGTGTGCGCGGGCAGGGCATCACCACGAGGCGGCAAACGGGGCGCAGCTGCATCAGCGCGCACGGCTCCCTGCGAGCGGGTCTGTTTGGCCTGGGCGCAGGGTCAGGCAAGGCGGCAGAAAACGGGCAAGCCGAGGCTTGCTGTTGCCGCGAGAGAAGATCGTTCTAGTGGCGCAGCACCGACAACATCAGGTGTCGGCGCGGCCAGGAGGGAGGGTGGGTGCCGCGGGAGCGGAGGAAGGGATCCCGCAACCAGTTGTCCAGCAGGGGGGCGAGGCGCCACGAAGGGAGCAACAGCAAAGGAAGCAGCAGCAGTGACAGCAGCAGGCCGAGCAGGGGCGGCGCACTGGTGGCGCCGAAGGCGCCGCTCTGCATCTGGCACTCCTCCCCGGGCGGGGCCGCCTCACTCTGGGGGCCGCCGTGGCAGGAGAGGGAGGCTGTGTCGGCCTGGTGCATGGCGGAGTGCTGCACAGGCTCGCTCTGGTGCAGTCCATGAGACAAGGGGGACTGCGCCGGAGCCAGGATGGATGCGGATGCGTCACTTGGCAGGGCGGTGGCCGCCCCATGCCAGCCGATGCACAGGGTGAGATTGCAGACGAGCATCAGCCCCAGCAACAGCCGGGCGATGAACGTGGTGGGCAATCTCGATGAGAGCATGGGTGGTTTCCCTGTGACGGATGGGCCGAATCTAAACCTTGCCGAAAGGAGAAGGTCAAGGCCTGGCAAGCGCCGTCTGCCTGGGAATTGACATGGATTAAGAAAGGGCGGGGCAGTGAACAAAAAAAGCCCCCGCATGGGCGGGGGCCGGGGCTTTTGGCGAGGGCGAGCCTGGCGTGGGGATCAGGCGAAGCAGGTCCAGATGGGGGCGTGATCCGAGGGCTTGTCGATGCCGCGCAGCTCGTAGTCGATGCCGGTCTCGGTCACTTTGTCCTTGAGGGCGTCGGAGGCCATGATGAGGTCGATGCGCAGGCCCCGGTTCTCGTCAAAGCCCCTGGAGCGGTAGTCGAACCAGGAGAAGCGCTCGCACTCGGTGGGGTTGGCGGCGCGGAAGGTGTCGGTGAGGCCGAACCCCTTGAGGCGCTCCATCCATTCCCGCTCGATGGGCAGGAAGGAGCACTTGCCATCCCGCAGCCAGCGCTTGCGGTTCGCCTCGCCGATGCCGATGTCGAGATCCGTGGGGGAGATGTTCATATCCCCGATCAGCGCTATCTGGTCGTCCGGGGTGTGGTGGGTCTCGAGGTAGTGCTGCAGGTCTTCATAGAACTTCTGCTTGGCCGGGAACTTGGTCTCGTGATCCTGGCTCTCCCCCTGGGGGAAGTAGCCGTTCATCACCTTGATGACGGAGCCGTCTTCCCGCTTGAAGCTGGCCATGATCATGCGGCGCTGGGCATCTTCCGGATCGGTGGGGAAACCCTTTTGCACCTCGATGGGAGCCTGCTTGCTCATGATGGCGACCCCGTAGTGCCCCTTCTGGCCGTGGAAGACCACGTGGTAGCCCATGGCCTCCACATCCGCGACCGGGAAGGCTTCGTCGTGCACCTTGATCTCCTGCAGGCCGATCACGTCCGGCTGGTGCTTGTCGATAAGGGCTTGCAACTGATGAAGACGGGCGCGCAGGCCATTGATATTGAAAGAGATGATCTTCATGTTCGGGGTGCTCATGTCGTTTTTGTTCGTCGCTTATTGGACTAGGAATCCGCGATGGATGCAAGTTCGGGGGCTGTGACTGGCGCAGCGGCTCGGGAATCTGTTCACGATCTGTCGCGAGAGTCTGTCAGCAAGGTGACGCGCAGCAGAGGAACCTGAGTACATATGTATACATGGGAGCGCCTGGCGACACATAAGCGAGCAGCACATGAGCCTTGGAAGTGGCCTCCCAGCAAGATCGTGGACAGGTTTCTAGCGGGTCATCTTCTTGACAAACACCACCACGAACAGTGCCAGCGTGAAGCTGCCGGTAAAGGCTTCGAAGGCGGCGAAGATCCGCGACAACCCCACCGGGGTGAAGTCCCCATACCCCAGCGTGGTGAAGGTCACCACGCTGTAGTAGAGGCACTCCATCAGGAAGATGGCGTTCTGCTCCAGAGGGGCGTCCGGGCGATAGATGAGGTGGGTGCCCGCGAAGTTGAGGCCGCAGAAGAAGTAAAAAATGCTGCAGATGACGATGAGCAGCAGGGAGAAGAGCACCACCCGCATGGGGGCCTCGCCGTAGCCGCAGAAGAGATCCACTATCCAGGAGGCGAAGCGGCGGTAGGACCAGAACGGCATCTGCAGGCGGCGCATGGTGAGCTCCTGCTGGATGTAGCGACCGGACATGGTGAAGATGCCCTGGGCCTCGGAGGCCTTGCGCAGATCCCGGTAGGTCTCCTCCGCCTCCTTGAACCAGACGCGGGCCTGCGCCGGGTCCCGCTCGCGGCGCCCCTTTCTGTCCTGCATCAGCCGCTTGCCCGTCTCCAGGTTGTCGAGGCGGGTGTTCTTCCAGCGGATGCCGAGCAGGTTGACGTCGTCGAGGGTGGCGCAATGGAGGTTCGCTTCGCTCAGGTCGGCCTTCATCAGGCTGCCGCCCTTGATGCGAATGCCGTAGAGGTGTGCCCCTCGCAGGTTGGCGCGATAGAGGTTGCACTGCTCCAGCAAGAATCCCTCCGGACCCTGCCTGTTCACCAGGTTGAGATCCGCCAGCTCGGCACGGGCCAGTTGCAGGCCGTGGCACAGGCCTCCCTGGCGCACATAGCGCTCCAGCGCCTCGGCGGTATCAGGGGTGTTGTGGGCCGCAGCGGGGTCGTGCCAGCGGCAGAGATCATGATCCCCTGCCTCTTCGGTGCAGTGGCGGCCATCGGCCACCAGGTATCGGCACATTGCCATGGTGTTGCCCCTCCCTTCCCTGAGTCAGTATCAGCATAGGTGAGGGGAGGAGGGGGATTCAGCTGTGCTGATGATATTCCTGGCGCAGCTTGCGAAAACGTTCCTGCTGGGCGGGGTTGAGGGGGATGCCCTCCAGCACCTCCAGGGTCTCCTTGCACTCGGCGCCAAACTCCGGGCTCTTGCGGTTCTTCTGCATGAGTTGCAGCAGCACCTGGATCTTGTTGAGGGCGGCGCCGGTATTGGCGGGCGCCCGGCGCAGGGCCTCGCGAAAGTGGCCGAGGGCCTGCTCCAGCTCTCCGGCCTGATAGGCCTTGATACCCAGATCGTTGAGCTGCTGATAGCGCTGGCGCCGCTCCTGCACCGTCTTGTCATCCCGGGTTACCTGGATGCAGGTGGTGAGCAGCCGATCCTCATCCTCCGCCAGCAGGGGTTGCAGGCTCTCGGCGTACTCGAACTCCCCGAGCTGATAGAGGGCGAGTATGGTCTCGCCAAGGAGAGCCGGAGGCATGGTGGCGGGCTCGTCCAGCCAGTTCTGGTTGGCGCGATAGAGCATCTTCTTGCCCTTGAGCAGCTCCCCCAGGGCGATGCGCACCCGGGCCTGGCAGATCTGCTCGAACACCGGGTAGTTGAACTCCGACATCATCAGGGAGTCGCGGATGCGCGACAGGGCGGAGTTCACCTGCTTTTGCAGGTTGGCGATGTGGTAGCCGTCGTTGCTGTTGAGGGCGTACAAGGTGAGGGTCTGGATATAGGCCCCGAGATAATGCGGCGTGCGGTGGATCGAGTTGCGCGACAAGTCGATGAGGGCGAGCAGCACGTCCTTGGCCTGGGCGTAGTCGTGCCGTTGCAGGCACACCTCCGCCAGACGGCGGGAGAGCTGCACCGACTGGGGAGAGATGTCCACCGCCCGGCGCAGCTCCTGCTGGGCCTGCTCGTCATTGCCCAGCGCCAGCAGGGACTCCGCGAGCCAGAGGTAGGCCTCCACCATCAGGGGGGTGTGTTTCAGGGTGGCTTGCAGGTGGCTTACCGCCTCCTCGTGCAGACCCAGGGTATGGCACGCCTTGCCCAGGGTGAGGCGAGCCCAGCTGTTCTCCTGCCCCGCCAGCAGCTGGCGCATCAGGCTGCGGGCCTCTTTGGCCTGGCCCAGCTTGAGCTGGGTGTCGGCCTGCAGGCAGCGGCAGAAGTTGGCAAAGCGGGGCACCGCGTCCGCCTGTTTGGCACAGGCCTCCACCAGGGCGGGCAGATCGTCCCGGGTGAGGGCGCTGAAGACGCTCTCCAGTGCCTGGCGACGGGCGAGGGCGCGTTTGAGGCGAAACGAGAACTGCTCCTGGGAGAAGGGCTTCATCAGGTATTCGTCGGGCTCGGCTTCCAGCGCGCTCAGCACCATGGCGCGGGAGCCGTCGCTGCTGACCATGATCACCACGCTCTGGGGCGGAATGAGTTGCTGATCCCGCAGGCTTTCCAGCAACTGGCGGCCGTTCTCGCCCGCCCCCAGCTCATAGTCGAGCAGATAGATGTCGAAGCTCTCTTTCTGGCAGCGGCGGCGCGCCTCGTCGGCGGAGTTGGTGTAGGTGATGCGGTTGATGCCGATGTTGATCAGCATCGCCTTCATCATCATCTGGAAGGAACGCTGTTCGTTGACCAGCAGGATGCGCTTGGGCTTGGGCTGGGGTTTCTTCTCGGGTACGGAGTCCGGTGTCTGCATCTGTCTGGCATCAAGGCGCTACGGGCTGGTGGGAGAAGTGTGCCACCAAAGTCCGCAGGCAGGCAATTGCACATGGGGAGGGGCCCCGGTTTTTCCCGCAGACCTTGGGTGAAAAAAGGGTGTCTTGCCTTTGATCCCGGTCAAGGGAAGGTGAGTTGGCACTGGCAGGCGCTGTCCCGGTTTTTAGACTTGAAGAGCGTCAGCATGCGGGAGGCAGCAGAGGGCAGGGTGCCCGTCTGCTCCCTTGCCCGCTCACAAGGAGGGATCAGATGAGTTTGCTACCGAGTCGCACCAGCCTGTTTGATGACCTGTTCCACGACATGGCCTCCGGCTTCTACATCCGCCCCCTGCACGGGGACCCGTTGCCCGGCCAGATCAAGCTGGATCTGCGGGAGAGCGGGGATGACTACCTGCTGCTGGCGGAATTGCCCGGGGTGGCGAAGGAGGACATCCACGTGGACGTGCACGGCAAGCTGGTGACCCTGAAGGCGGAGATCCGCCAGTTTGACAGCCAGAGCAAGGATGAACGGGCCCTGCGCAGCGAGCGCTACTATGGCAGCGTGTCGCGCAGCGTCGAGCTGCCGGTGGAGGTGTCGCCAGAGCAGGTGAGCGCCCGCTTTGACAACGGCATCCTCACCCTGCGCCTGCCCAAGCAGGCGGCCAGCCCAGCGCCCCACCGCATCCCCATCGAATAGGCGGTCAGTGAACGAGGCCCCGCACTGCGGGGCCTCGTCATTCAGGGCTGCTTGCGCACCAGATAGGGGGCAAACTCGGGGGTGTGGCTGGCGGCAAAGCCCGTGGCGGTCTTCTCGATGAGATAGACCGCCAGCTTGTGCTCCCTGGCAAAGGCCATCGCCCGCTCGGGGCCCATCACCATGAGGGCGGTGTCGAGGGCATCGGCCTCCAGGGCCGTGGGGGTGATGACGGTGGCGGAGACCAGCTTGTGGGTCACGGGCTCGCCGGTGGCAGGATCGATGATGTGGGAGTAGCGCTTGCCGTCGAGCTCGTAATAGTTGCGATAGCTGCCGGCGGTGCTCACCGCCATGCCGTTCGGGGTCACCACGTCCTCGATGGCGCCCGGTCTGTCAGAGGGCTCGACGATGGCCACCCGCCAGGGATTGCCCTTGTCGTTGTGCCCCTTGCTGCGCACCGCCCCCGCCACCTCGATGAGGTAGTTGTGGACCCCTTTTTGCTCCAGCAGCCCGGCTATCTCGTCGGAGGCCGCACCCTCGCCCAGGGTGGAGAGATCCAGATAGAGGTCTGGGATGGCCTTGCCGAGCAGGAAGTGATCCCCCTCGGGGGTCAGGGTGAGCTTGTCGATGCCGACCCGCTCCCGCGCCTTGGCGATCTGCTCTGAGCTGGGCCGCCTGACCGGGCGCTTGTCCGGCCCGAATCCCCACAGATTGACCAGGGGGCCCACGGTGACATCGAGAACCCCCCGGGTGAGGTGCCCGGCGTCAATGCCCTGTTGCACAATCTTCGCCATGGTGGCCGGGATGACCTGGGGGGGCTGCCCCGTTCCCTGATTGAAGCGGGAGATGAGGGAGCCCGGATCATAGGTGGAGATCTCCTTGTTCAGGCGTGCCAGCAGCGCCTCCACCTCCTGATGCAGTGCCCCCTGTCCGCCGGGGAAGGGGTCGCTCAGGGTCACCGCATAATAGGTGCCCATGGTATTGCCCTGGATGCGGGTCTGGGTCGGGGCCGGCTGGCAGGCGCCAAGCAGCAGGATCAGGGAGAGCAGCAGGGTGCGCGCCAGCGCAGGCGCAAAGGGGAACTTCATCTCTCATTCTCGCGGGAGTCATCGACGGGGGAGCAGCTTAGCCAACGGCTGCGGTGTTGGCGAGTGGCCGTGGGCGGGAAGGCCGCAAATAATTAAGCGGGACGGGGATGTGATCAACCCGCTTTGGGCCCGGGGTCGGGAGAAAAGAAGTGACCGGGCCCGCAGGCTGGCCCAAAAGCGGTCGTCCTTCGGTGACATTTGAATACAATGAAGATCGATCCTGACAGCATCTTTGCGGGTCGCGCCCACGGGGGCGAGATGCCTGTGCTGTCATCCTTCGTCAATCAAAGGAGAACGTGATGAAAAAGGTGTTAACCCTGCTGCTTCTTGGCTCCCTCGCCACCCCGGTCCTGGCCGACGAGTGCGCACTGGTGATCGAAGGCAATGACGCCATGCAGTTCAACCAGACGGCGATGAGCGTGCCGGCCACCTGCAAGGAGGTGACGGTGACCCTCAATCACACGGGCAAGCTGCCGGTGGCCAACATGGGCCACAACTGGGTGCTGGCCAACACCGCCGACTATCAGGCCATCGCCACCGCCGGCATGAGCGCCGGGGTCGATCACGACTACCTGCCCAAGGATGACCCCAGGATCCTGGCCCACACCAAGCTGGTGGGGGGCGGCGAGAGCACCAGCGTTACCTTCAAGACCGACGGCCTGGCGGGCAAGGATCTCACCTTCTTCTGCTCCTTCCCGGGCCACTTCGCCCTGATGAAGGGGGCCTTCAAGGTCGGCTAGGCCGCCATGGCCTGACAGGAAAAAGCCGGGGTATCCCGGCTTTTTTGTGCCCACTTGCCGTGGCATGCCAAGCTTTGGGCGTCCGCCTGGGGATGGCGTGCCCCGTTTCATGATCCGGCGCGGGGTGAGTGGGGGACGGAAGAGGGTAAGATAGGCGCCTTTCGGGCCTGATGCCCCCCCAAGAGGAACAGGTTGTCGTGAGAAACGCCATCAAATGGGTGCTCGGCTGTTGCCTGCTGTTGGTCTGCGCCATCGCGCTGGCCGCCGAGCCCCCGGTGAAGAAGAGCCGGAGCGGCATCTGTCACCCCAAGGGCGGCACCTACTACAGCCGCACCAGGCACTATACCCCCTATGACACCATGCAGGCCTGCCTCGACAGCGGGGGCCTTGCCCCCCGGCGTTAAACAGCGGCCTGCTTGGGCTGCAGGGTAAAGAAGGCGAGGGTGGTCTTCTTCCCGCACTCGAAGCGGATGCTCTCCTCTCCCTGCACCACCAGGGTCTCGCCCGGTGCGACCTGTTGCCCCTGCACGGTGAGCTGGCCCTCCAGCAGGTGGCAGAGGTAGCACTTGTCCGCCTCCAGGGTGAGGCTGAGGGGGAAGGGCAGGTTCAGCACCCGCACGTTGGCGCTGATGCGCGCCGGGTGGTAGATGAGCCCGAGATCCGTCACCTCTTTTTTCAGCAGCTCGCAGCGGGTCTCGTCATCCCCGCTGAAGTGGGCCGCCTCGAAGGTGGCGTAGGGGTGGCCGTTGAGCACGAAACCGGCACCGCTGACGGGCAGCAGGATGCGCTGGTAGCCGGGAAAGCGGGAGAAACTCCCCGCTTCCTTGATGGGGGCCGAGCTCAGCCGATAGTCAAAGTCGAGCTTGTCCAGGGTCGAACCAGGGGGGGAGATCAGGATCTGGGCCGTGGTGCCCTGCCTGTTCTTCCAGGGCATTTTCAACTGGTCGGACTCTTTAATCAGGGTGATCACGATGGCGCCTCGGCGGGAAGGGGAGAGTGGGGCCAGTGATACCATCTCCGGGAGTGGCTCACAAGGCGCCGCCAGCACAGGCCGCGCTGGTTGGCCACAAATCAGGCAGTGGCCCCCCTGACGCTGACCCTAATCGGTCGACTCAAGCCCTTTTTCTATCTTGTCCAGCAGTTGCTGCAACTGCGCTATCTCCGCCGGCGTCAGCAGGGAACACAGCCGTTCGTCGAGCCGTGCGGCCTGCTGCTCTCCCTGGCTGACCCGCTCGCAGGCCAGCGGGGTCAAGGCCAGACAGATGCTGCGTCTGTCAGTGGGATGGGGCCGCTTCTCGATGAGCCCCTGTTTCTCCATCTCCTGCAGCAGGCGCGTCACCTGCGCCTTGTCGCGGCCCGACCGCTGTGCGATGAGCTGCGGCGTGGCGGGATCCAGCGCATGGATCAGTTGCAGCACCTTGTAATGGAGGGGGCTAAGGGCGATCTGCTGTGCCCGGAAATGCTGGGTCATGGCGATTTTGTACTGATCGAGGATCCGGAAGAGGCGGTTTGACAACTTCATGGTTGATAAAGTCAACTTGAAAGGGTTTAATTGATTTTATCAACCATGTGGGCAAAAGCCCAGCCCGAGAGGAGATGAAAGATGCCACACAGCTATCGTGTACAGGTCCAGGCGCTGGACCGCGAGGTGCCCCCGTTGCAGTTCGACTGCCAGAATCACGACGACATCTTTGCCATCCTGGTGCTCAGCAAGGGGAAGCTGACCATGTCGGAGCAGGAACATCAGGCGTTTATCGTCGGGCTGAAGCTGTTTGGCGAAGTCATGATGCAGCATCGCAAAGAGGAGCTGTTCAAGGGGTTTCTCCCCCATTTCAAGCAATTCATGGGGCAACTGAAACGCACCGCCAGGGGAGAGGAGGCCGTGGTCGCCCCTTCCGAGTGACCTCCAGCCCTGACCCCAGGGGCGAGTGGTCCCGCCAGGATGCCTGATGCAAAGGAAACCCCGAGGTTGTGATCCCGGTGCTGTCAAAGCGGCGACGGCCCGCTACACTGGCAGCTCGTTTCACGGAGGACCCATGACCCACAAGATCATTCTGGATACCGATCCCGGCATCGACGATGCCATGGCCATTCTGTTTGCCGAGGCGCACCCCGCCATTGACCTGCTCGCCATCACCACGGTGTTTGGCAATGCCACCATCGAAAACGGCACCCGCAACGCCCTCTGGCTCAAACAAAAATATGGCATGAAGGCGGACGTGGCCCGGGGCGCCGCCGCGCCGCTGCTGCGCGAGCCCGTGGGGCCGACGACAGTGGTGCACGGCCCGAGCGGCTTTGGTGACGTCCAGGCGGGGGAGGTGACCCTCATCCCGGATCCCCGTCCGGCCTGGCAATACATCGTCGAGACGGTGAAGGCCCACCCCGGCGAGATCACCCTGGTGACCATCGGGCCCCTCACCAACCTGGCGCTGGCGCTCGAGGCGGCCCCCGAGGTAGCCGCCCTGGTGAAAGAAGTGGTCGTGATGGGCGGCGCCTTTGGCGTCAACGGCCATCGCGGCAACGTGACCCCCTATGCCGAGGCCAATATCCACGACGATCCCGATGCGGCGGACCGGGTCTTCACCGCCCCCTGGCCCCTGGTGATCATCGGGCTTGACGTCACCCAGCAGAGTATCTTCACCGCCGACTATCTGGATGCCCTGCGGGACGATGCGGGGGAGCCGGGCCGCTTCCTGTGGGATGTCAGCCGCTTCTACCTGCGCTTCTATTCCGAGCGCATCGGCATGGCGGGGTGCCATGTGCACGATCCCTCCGCCATCGCCTATGTGATCGATCCTGCACTGTTCACCCTGCGCAAGGGGCCGGTGCGGGTCATCACCGAGGGGCCCGCCATCGGCCATACCCTGCAAAAATTTGACGACACCCGCCATCCCCATGACGAGTGGGCCCACTGCCCGGCCCAGCAGGTCGGGGTCGCGGTGCGGGATCAGGCCCTGCTCGCCCTCTATCGGGATACCCTGGTGGCCTGGGGCAAGGGGCGCCGATAAGGCACGGCAGTGAGTGAAAGCGTGATGGCGGCCGGGTCATGGTGAGGCGCCCCCGGTTATACTGGCGAACATCGGGTTGACGGGAGGAAGACGCAATGGCCTGGTTGTCTCTGTTGGTGGCGATAGCCCTGATCGGGTGGTTGATGACGCTGGGGCGCGGCGCCCTGTTCGAGGTCCGGCTCGCGCCGGGCAAGGTGGTGGTGAAGCGGGGCTCGGTGCCGCCGCGCTTTGTGACCCAGGCGACCCAGATCCTGCACCATGAGCCGGTGCGCGGGCGCATCCTGGGCCTGCGGGACGGCAACGGGGTGAGGCTGGTCTTCTCCCGCTCCATCCCCGAGCCCGTGGCCCAGCGCCTGCGCAACATCTTCCCCTACGGGGATTACCGGGGGCTCTCCCCGAGCCCTGACGGGCGAAAATCACGCTGAGCGGTCGCCGTGGCGACCCTCATTTCCAGACGCCGGGCCCTGTGCCCGGCGTCTGCGTTTTCAGGGTTTCGCCAGGAGGCCCTGTTGCGGTCAGCGCGGCCCTTGCAAGGGCCTGATCGCCTCGACCAGAAAGTCGATGAAGGCGCGGGTCTGGGGTTTGAGGAAGCGGCCGCCACGAAACACCGCGTGGATCTCGTCCTGGCGATCCTCGTAGGGGGAGGCGAGCCACTCTGGCAGCAGCGGCAGCAGCGGCAGCAGGGTGCCCTCGTCGATGCTTTGCTGCACCATCCAGCTCGACAGCAGCACGCCGCACCCCGCGAGGGCGGCGCAGAGCAGGGGCGTGCCCCCGACCGAGGCAAGGTTGCCCTGCACCGCCACCTTCTCGCGCTCCGTGCCCTGCTGGAAATACCAGTGCTGGCGTTGGCGCCCATGCCCGCGAATGAGGCAGTTGTGGTGGGCCAGCTCGGCGGGGTGGGCGGGTTCGCCATGGCGGGCCAGATAGGCGGGGGAGGCGACCAGCAGCGAGCGGTTGGTGAGCAGATGGCGAGTGTGCAGGCTGCTGTCGGCGGGCTTGCCGATGCGCACCGCCACGTCCACGTTCTCGGCATCGAGATCCACCATGCGGTTGTCCAGCGCAACCTCCAGGCGCACCCCGGGGTAGCGGGCGAGGAAGTCGGGCAGGCGGGGAGAGAGCCAGGACGCGCCGAAGCTCTCGAACACCGAGACCCGCAGCGGCCCCTCTGGCGCCACCGAGAGGGGTTGCAGGGATTGCACCAGCTGATCCGCCTCCTCCAGCAGGGGCAGGGAGCGGGCGAGAAAATAGGCGCCCTGCTCGGTCAGCACCAGTTGGCGGGTGCTGCGCTTGAAGAGCGGGATCCCGAGCTGCTGCTCCAGGGCGTCGATGGCACGGGTCACAGAGGAGGGGGCCTGGTTGAGGGCGCGGGCGGCACGGGAGAAACTGCCCGATTCCACCACCTGGGCCAGGATGCGGATGCGATCCAGCATGGATTCACCTTTGCGATAAACGCAAAACTGTTGCAGGTTATGACGATATTCTAATCAACAATGAAAAAGTGAACAATCAGCTCACCGCCCCATCCGGGGTCCATCACAGGAGTCTTGCCATGTCACACCGTATCCAGCTCGCCAACCAGGTGCCCGCCGCCGTCTCGGCCATGATGGGCCTTGAGTCCTACCTCGGGGGCACCGACATTCCCCTGTCGCTCAAGGAGCTCATCAAGTTGCGCGCCTCCATGATCAACGGCTGCGCCTACTGCATCGAGATGCACGCCGACGTGGCGATGAAGCACGGGGAGAGCGCCCAGCGTCTGCTGGCGCTGGCCGCCTGGCAGGAGTCGCCGCTGTTCGACGCCCGGGAGCGGGCGGTGCTGGCCCTGACCGACGAGGTGACCCTGATCGCCGACAAGGGGCTCACGACGCAGACCTATGAGGCGGCGCTGGCCCAACTGGGAGAAACCCTGCTGGCCCAGTGTCTGGTGCAGGTGGTCACCATCAACGCCTGGAACCGGATCGCCGTGGCGACCCGGATGGAACACGATCACTCCTGACTCCGACTCCGAGGGAGGGAGAGAAAACGATTGTCAACGGGCCCGCACAAGGGCCCGTTTTGTTACGAAGTGTGCCTTCTGGCGCCAGGGGTTGCGACCGTTGTCGGGGGGCGGGAAGTTAATCATACATTCGTTTGATTAATTATTTTTTTAATCTTCCCCGAAAAATACCCATCCAGATCAAGGTGTGGAAAAATGACCTGTGAGTCGAAAAGGGGCTGTATGGCTCTTTTTTGATCGCAATGGCGGGTTAAAAACAGACCAGATGGATCTTTTTGGTTAATTGGTGGTCACTTTTGGTGGCGCGAGAGATTAACGGAAGATGAATTGCCGCGGTGTAACTTGAATAAATTGGTCATTGTCAAGGGATTAACATCTGATACCGCTTTCCATCACCTTTTGAACATTTTTGGGATTAATTTTTCATGTTGTTCACATGCCGGTCTGATGCAATAAAATGCTGCATTTTTTTATACCAATAAGCCTTCAAAAGATGAGGACATTGCATGAGACTCTTTGATGTGAAGAGGGGCTTGGGCGCTTTGCTGCTGCTCGCGACCGCCAGCTTGCTGAGTGGCTGCGACATGGCACTGATGAGCCCCAAGGGGCAGGTCGGTATGGAGCAGAAGTCACTGATACTCACCGCACTCGGCTTGATGCTGATCGTGGTGGTGCCCGTGATTGTCATGGTGGTGGCGTTTGCCTACAAATACCGGGCGTCCAACACCAGTGCCACCTATGCGCCGGACTGGGCCCACTCCAACAAGATTGAGGCAGTCGTCTGGACTGTACCCGTCATCATCATCGTCATCCTGGCGGTGATCACCTGGAAAACTTCCCACTCCCTCGACCCCTACAAGCCGCTGGAATCGGACGTCAAACCGGTTCAGGTGGATGTCATTTCCCTGGACTGGAAGTGGTTGTTCGTCTATCCGGAGCTGGGCATTGCGTCGGTCAACGAGCTGGCCTTCCCGGTCAACACCCCGGTCAACTTCCGGGTGACCTCCGACACCGTGATGAACTCCTTCTTCATCCCGCAACTGGGCGGCCAGATCTACGCCATGGCCGGCATGCAGACCAAGCTGCACCTGATTGCCAACGAGGCGGGCGAGTACAAGGGCATCTCCGGCGGTTACAGCGGTGCCGGTTTCTCCGGCATGAAGTTCAAGGCCATCGCGACCCAGGACCAAGCCGGTTTCGACGCCTGGGTAGCCAAGGTGAAGGCCTCTTCCAAGGCCCTGAGCACCATGGATGAGTTCAATGCCCTGGCCAAGAAGAGCGAAAACCACCCGGTGGAGTACTTCGCCAGCGCCGATCCCAAGCTGTTCGTCAACATCATCAACAAGTTCATGGGCGGCATGTCCCATGGTGGTCACGCTACCCCGGCTGCGGGCTCCGCGGATCACGAGGGCATGAACCACGAGGCCATGAACCATGACGCCGCCCCGAAAGCGGGTGCCATGGACCACGAAGGGATGAACCATGAGGCCTCGCAAGAGGACGCCATGGAGAACCAGGCCATGAACCATGACGCCCATGCCGGACACATGGCCATGTCGGCCGACAAGAGTGTGAAAGCAGGATCCGAGGAATAATCGATGTTTGGAAAATTGACACTCGAGGCTATTCCGTACCATGAACCTATCATCATGGTCACGATAGCCGGTATCATTCTGGGGGGCCTGGCCATCGCCGGTCTCATCACTTACTACGGCAAGTGGCAATATCTGTGGAAAGAGTGGCTGACCTCGGTCGACCACAAACGCCTCGGTATCATGTATCTCATTCTGGGCATGGTCATGCTGCTGCGTGGCTTTGCCGACGCCGTGCTGATGCGTGGCCAGCAGGTCATCGCCTCCGGGGGTGGCGAAGGCTACCTGAATGCCCATCACTACGACCAGATTTTCACCGCCCACGGCGTCATCATGATCTTCTTCGTGGCCATGCCGCTGGTGATCGGTCTGATGAACATCGTGGTGCCGCTGCAAATCGGTGCCCGTGACGTGGCCTTCCCCTTCCTGAACAACCTGAGCTTCTGGTTCACCGCCGCGGCCGTGGTGCTGATCAACGTCTCCCTCGGGGTCGGTGAATTCGCCCAGACCGGCTGGCTGGCCTATCCGCCCTTGTCGGGGCTGGAGTTCAGTCCCGGGGTCGGGGTCGATTACTGGATATGGAGTCTGCAGATTTCGGGTCTGGGGACCCTGCTGACCGGCGTGAACTTCTTCGCCACCATCATCCGCATGCGTGCCCCTGGCATGACCATGATGCGCCTGCCGGTCTTCACCTGGACCGCCCTGTGTGCCAACATCCTGATCATCGCCTCCTTCCCGATCCTGACCGTCACCATCGCCCTGCTCACCGCAGACCGCTACCTGGGTACCCATTTCTTTACCAATGACATGGGTGGCAACATGATGATGTACATCAACCTGATCTGGGCCTGGGGTCACCCCGAGGTGTACATCCTGGTGCTGCCGGTGTTCGGGATCTTCTCCGAAGTGGTGGCGACCTTCTGCAAGAAGAAGCTGTTCGGTTACACCTCCCTGGTGTGGGCGACCGTGGCGATCACCGTGCTGTCGTTCATCGTCTGGCTGCACCACTTCTTCACCATGGGGTCCGGCGCCAACGTGAATGCCTTCTTCGGCATCACCACCATGATCATCTCCATCCCGACCGGGGTGAAGATCTTCAACTGGCTGTTCACCATGTATCGCGGTCGCATCGAGTTCACCTCGCCCATGCTGTGGACCGTCGGCTTCATCATCACCTTCACCGTGGGTGGCATGACCGGGGTACTGCTCTCCGTGCCGGCCGCCAACTTCGTGCTGCACAACAGCCTGTTCCTCATCGCCCACTTCCACAACGTCATCATCGGCGGCGTGGTGTTCGGCTGCTTCGCCGGTATCACCTACTGGTTCCCGAAAGCGTTCGGCTTCAAGCTGGATGACGTCTGGGGCAAGCGTGCCTTCTGGTGCTGGATCACCGGCTTCTTCGTGGCCTTCATGCCGCTCTACGTGCTGGGCTTCATGGGCATGACCCGTCGTGTCAGCCAGAACATCGATCCCGAGTTCCACGGCTGGCTGGTGGTCGCCGCCTGCGGCGCCGGTCTGATTGCCCTGGGCGTGCTGTGCCAAGTCATCCAGATCGTGGTCAGTATTCGCGACCGCGAGAAGAACCGCGACCTGACCGGCGATCCCTGGGGTGGCCGTACCCTGGAGTGGGCGACGTCTTCTCCGCCGCCGTTCTACAACTTCGCCATCGAGCCGAAGGTCACCGGTCTGGACGCCTTCTGGGAAGCCAAGGCTGACGGCAGCGCTTACAAGAAGCCTGCCCAGTATGCCCCCATCCACATGCCGAAGAACTCCGGTGCCGGTGTCATCATCGCCGCCTTCAGCGTGGTGTTCGGCTTTGCCATGATCTGGCACATCTGGTGGATGGCCATCGCCGGCTTCATCGGCATGATCGCCACCTGGATCATCCACAGCTTCAACGACGATGTGGACTACTACGTACAGGTTGACGAGATCGAGCGCATCGAAGGTCAGCATTTCGACAACATCAACAAGGTGGCTTAATTCCATGGCGACTGACGTACTACATCACTCTCACGGTGCCCATGAGGATGGGCACCACGATGCCGGTGCCACCAAGGTATTCGGTTTCTGGATCTACCTGATGAGTGACTGCATCCTGTTCGCGACCCTGTTCGCGACCTATGCGGTCCTGGTCAACGGCACTGCCGGCGGCCCCACCGGCAAGGACATCTTCGAACTGCCGTTCGTGTTCGCCGAAACCATGCTGCTGCTGCTGAGCTCCATCACCTTCGGGTTCGGCATGCTGGCCATGAACAAGAACAAGGTCGCGGCAGTCAACACCTGGCTGTTCGTCACCTTCCTGCTGGGTGCCGGCTTCATCGCGATGGAAATCTACGAGTTCCATCACCTGATCGTGCACGAGGCGGGCCCGGATCGCAGCGGCTTCCTCTCTGCCTTCTTCACCCTGGTGGGGACCCACGGTATCCACGTGACCAGCGGCCTGGTCTGGATCATCGTGATGATGGTGTCGATCACCAAGAAGGGGCTGACCGAGCGCAACCGCACTCGCCTGATGTGCCTGAGCCTGTTCTGGCACTTCCTCGACGTGGTATGGATCTGCGTCTTCACCGTGGTCTATCTGATGGGGGTCATGTAAATGAGTCATTCCGTTGACAATCACGGCGCCAGCCACGGCAGCGTCAAGTCCTACATGATCGGTTTCGTGCTGTCACTCATCCTGACCGCCGTGCCGTTCTGGATGGTGATGGATGGCTCCGCCTCCCACGCCGTGGTGCTCGGCACCGTGGTGGCCATGGCGGTGGTGCAGATCTTCGTACACCTGGTCTACTTCCTGCACATGAACACCTCCTCCGAGGAGCGCTGGAACCTGGTGGCACTGGTCTTTACCGTGCTCATCATCGCCATCGTGGTCGTGGGTTCCCTGTGGATCATGTACAACCTCAACATCAACATGATGGTTCACTGAGCGGGTTGATGATGATGAAGCAATACCTGCAAGTGACCAAGCCGGGCATCATCTTTGGCAACCTCATCTCGGTTATCGGGGGATTCCTGCTGGCCTCGAAGGGGAGCCTGGATGTGCCCCTGTTCATCCTGACCATGGTGGGGGTGTCACTGGTGGTGGCCTCCGGTTGCGTGTTCAACAACTACATCGACCGGGACATCGACTGCATCATGGAGCGCACCAAGAACCGCGCCCTGGTGCGGGGGCTCATCGCCCCCGGTGTCTCCCTCTGGTATGCGACGGCGCTGGGCGTTGCGGGCATTGCACTGCTCTACTTTGCGGCCAATCCGTTGGCCGCCTTGCTGGCGGTGCTGGGCTTCCTGGTTTATGTGGGGGTCTACAGCCTCTACATGAAGCGCCACTCGGTCTATGGCACCCTGGTCGGCAGCCTCTCCGGCGCCGCGCCGCCGGTCATCGGCTACTGCGCGGTGAGCGGGCAGTTCGACTCGGGGGCCCTGATCCTGCTGGCGATCTTCAGCCTGTGGCAGATGCCGCACTCCTATGCGATCGCCATCTTCCGCTTCAAGGACTACCAGGCCGCCAACATCCCGGTGCTGCCGGTGGTGAAGGGGATCCCGGTGGCCAAGCTCCACATCACCCTCTACATCCTGGCGTTCATGGTGCCGACCCTGATGCTGTTCCTCGGCGGCTACGCCGGTTACAAGTATCTGGTGGTGGCCACCGCGGTGAGCGTCTGGTGGCTGGGGATGGCGCTGTCGGGCTACAAGGCGGCGGTGGACGACTCCCTCTGGGCGCGCAAGCTGTTCATGTTCTCCATCGTCACCATTACTTGCCTGAGCGTAATGATGTCGGTGGACTTCCAGCCGGACGCAGCGCCGGTGCTGGTGAGCATGCTGCCCTGATAGTGTGAACTGCACCCCTGAAATGCATGAAATCCAGAGCCGGGAATCTTCCCGGCTCTGCTATTATGGGCGCCGCCCTGCGAGGGGCATCGCCGATTTTTCGGGGCGGCCGGGCGCCTGTCACCCCTTTCTTTTCCTCTTCTTTTTGACTCATCGAGGCCCTCATGAATGATTTCACCATGACGAGGGGCGAGCGACGCGCGACCTGGGCGCTCGGCTCCGTCTTCTCGCTGCGCATGCTCGGCATGTTTATGGTGCTGCCGGTGCTGACCACCTACGGCATGTCCCTGGCGGGCGCCTCCGAGGCGCTCATCGGGCTTGCCATCGGCATCTACGGCATGACCCAGGCCCTGTTCCAGATCCCCTTCGGCCTGCTCTCCGACAAGGTGGGGCGCAAGCCCCTCATCGTCGGCGGCCTGCTGATGTTTGCCCTTGGCAGCGTCATCGCCGCCCTGAGCGACGCCATCTGGGGGGTCATCGTCGGGCGCGCCCTGCAGGGCAGCGGCGCCATCTCCGCCGCCGTGATGGCGCTCCTGTCGGATCTCACCCGCGAGCAGAACCGCACCAAGGCCATGGCCTTCATCGGGGTGAGCTTTGGCATCACCTTCGCCATCGCCATGGTGACCGGCCCCCTCATCACCCATGCCCTGGGCTTGTCCGGCCTCTTTTGGCTCATCGCCCTGCTGGCCCTGGCCGCCATCGCCATGGTGCTCTGGGTGGTGCCGACCCCGGCGGCCCACCTGCAAAATCGCGAGTCCGCCATGGTGCGAGGTAGCTTTCGTACCGTGCTCACCAACCCTCGCCTGCTCAAGCTCAACCTCGGCATCCTCTGCGTCCACACCCTGCTGATGTCGAGCTTCGTGGCCCTGCCGCCCCTGCTGGAGCGTGCGGGCCTGCCCCGTGACAGCCAGTGGCAGGCCTATCTGGTCACCATGCTGATCGCCTTCGTGAGCGTGGTGCCCTTCATCATCTATGCCGAGAAGCACCGCCAGATGAAGCGGGTCTTCCTCGGCTGCGTGGTGGTGATGCTGGCCGCCGAGCTGGTGCTCTGGCAGAGCGGCCAACAGCTGTGGGGTCTGCTCGCCGGGTTGCAGCTCTTCTTCATCGGCTTCAACGTGATGGAGGCGCTGCTGCCGTCTCTCATCAGCAAGGAGTCCCCGCCGGGCTACAAGGGCACCGCCATGGGGGTCTACTCCACCAGTCAGTTCCTCGGGGTCGCCATCGGCGGCAGTCTCGGCGGCCTGCTCTACAGCCTGGGGGGCGGCCCCCTGGTGTTTGGCGGTTGCGCCGCCCTGGCCCTTGCCTGGCTCGGGGTGAGCCTCACCATGGCCGAGCCCCCCTATGTGAGCAGCCTGCGCATCGTGCTGCCGGAAGGGGTCGAGGCCACCCCGGCCCTGGAGCAGCGGATCCGCGCCTGCGAGGGGGTGAGCGACGTGCTGCTGGTACGCGAGGAGCACTCCCTCTACGTGAAGGTGGACAGCAAGCGCCTGACCCGCAGCGATCTGGAGCGGCTGGTCTCTTTTTGATGGCTGGCGGCGCAGAGCGCGGGCTGAAGGGCGGCTGCTATGCTGAGATCCTCACTCACAGGAGGAACCTCTGATGTCATACGTGGACGGATTCGTGCTCGCCGTGCCGACGGCCAACAAGCAGGCCCTGATCGATCATGCGGGGCAGTTTGACCCCATCTTCCTCGAATACGGCGCCACCCGGGTGCTGGAGTGCTGGGGGGACGACGTGCCCCACGGCAAGCAGACCGACTTTTATCGGGCGGTGGCGGCCAGGGAGGATGAAACCGTGGTCTTCTCCTGGGTGGAATGGCCGAGCAAGGCGGTGCGGGACGACGCCATGGGCAAGATGATGCAGGACCCCAGGATGGACCCCGCCAATCCCCTGCACCAGACCATGCCGTTTGACGGCGCCCGCATGATCTTCGGAGGCTTCACCACCGTGCTGGAGCTCAAGGGCTGAGACCGGCCATCGGGGCTTCACCCTGGTGGCCGGAGCGCAAGGGCCGATGGCAACACCCAGGCCCGTCAGATGATGAAAAAGCCCGCCAGCCGGCGGGCTTTTTGCTGGGCGCCATGCCGGGGGATCAGCGCTCCACCAGCGGGGCCGAGCGGTAGCTCCACAGGCCATAGGTGCGCAGGGCGTCCCGGTAGATGCCAAGCAGCTCCTCCGGGCTTGCCTTGGCCAGGGCCGAGAGGGGCTTGTCCGGGTAGGCGACGCTGTCGATGCGGATGTTCGCCGGGCCGCTCTGCCAACAGGCGATTTCCAGCAGGGTCTGGCCCCGGCGCACATGGCTCGCCGAGCTCACCAGGGTGGCGAACTCAATCTCGTGGCGGGCGAGGGCATAGCCGCTGTAGAGGGCGTTCTCCACCGTGCTGGTGGCGTAGTTCTCCTCGATGATACGGGAGCGGTCGATGCCCTTTTTCGCCAGCCAGTCCGCCATCAGCTTGCCCTCGGTCTGGCGGTTCTGGGGCACGCCGCCGGTGAGGATGACGAGGGCCGCCGGATCGGCCTGGGCCAGGGCGCGGGTGGTCTCGAGGCGTCCCAGCAGGATGTCGTGCATGGAGCCGTCGGGATTGAGGGCATAGCCCAGGGTGACGATGGCGCGGCGCCCCTTCTTCTCGCCCCGTCCCTGACGCTCCTTGAGGGGGGTGGCGACCACTCTGTCCACGGTGGCGAACAGTCGCTGCAAGTCGGCGGCGCGACCGGCATTGAGCTCGCCGACCCGCTTGAGATAGCCATCGGATTTGGCCTGGTTGCCCTTGAAGCGCTGCCAGGTGGCCAGATAGGTGTTGATGTCCAGATCGTCCGGGGCGGCGGTGAGGGCCTGCTCGAACAGGGCGATGGCCCTGTCCACGTTGCCGTTGTAGATCTGGGCGTTGGCCGCCGAGATGAGCAGATCGGTGCGATAGGGCTCGAGCTGGTGGGCCTCCAGCAGCAGGGTGGTCACCTGCTCCATGTTGCTCGGCATCTTGGCGGTGAAGCCCGCATCGGAGACCCGGGCAGGGGAGTGGAAGATGCGGGCGGCGTCTGCCAGCAGCTGATCCACCACCTGGCGCTTGCTGATGAACTGCTCGTAATTCTGCTCCTTTTGCAGGGAGCGCACCGGGGCGGCCCAGGCATCGGATGAGACAACGAGCGGCAGCGTCAGCAGGCTGGTGAGGGTCAGGGCAATCGCGGTTTTCTTCATCATGGGGCTCCCTGTGGGGTGCGGGGCGCGATGCCTTGGCTCGTCCCCTGAATGCTTTTCCAATAAAAACAGATGTTTGGTTTGCTGCCTACTCTACTCCCTTCCCGATGAAAAAAACGTGAACCGTTCCGGTTATCCCGATGGCCACCCTCATCGCAGCCCCAGACGCTCCTGCAGGAAGGCCAGCCAGGCCTCCACCTTGGCGGGCAGGTGGCGGCGCTTGGGATAGACGCACCAGATGCCGTGCTCGGGCAGGGCATGGTCTGGCAGGACGGGCACCAGCCGCCCGATGGCGAGATCCCGCGCCACGATGAAGTCCGGCATGTTGCCGATGCCAAGCCCCGCCAGCAGCGCGGTGTGAATGGCATCGCTGTTGTTGACCTCGAAATTGCCCCTGGGGGTGATGGCCACCTCTCCTTCGGGCCCGTGCAGCCGCCACTGGGTGCCGCCGCGAAACAGGGAGTAGAAGAGGCAGTTGTGGCGCTCGAGATCTGCCGGGGTGCGGGGCGTGCCGGCCTGCGCCAGGTAGGCGGGGGCGGCGCACAGGGTGCTGAGACAGGGGGCGAGGCGGCGGGCGACCAGGCTCGAATCCTCCAGCTCGCCGATGCGCACCGCCACGTCGAACCCCTCGGCCACCAGATCCTGCCGGGCGTCGCTCATCTCCAGCTGCAACTGCACCTCGGGGTGAAGGGCGAGAAACTCGGGGACAAGGGGGGCGATGTGGCGCCGGCCATAGACCATGGGCACCGTCACCCGCAGCAGGCCGCGGGGGGCCGATTGCAGGGCGCCGATGGCATCTTCCCCGTCGCTGGCCAGGCGTACTGCATGGCGCACCGTCTCGAAGTAGCGCTCCCCCGCCTCGGTGAGGGTGAGGGAGCGGGTGGTGCGATAGAGGAGCTGGCAGCCGAGGGCCTGCTCGAGCTGGCTCACCTTCTTGCTCAGCACCGACTTGCTGAGACCGAGCTGACGGGCGGCGCCGGAGAAGGTGCCCGACTCCACCACGGCGACGAAGGCGGGGAGCAGGGCGAAGGCTTCCTGGTTCATGTTGTTCTCGTTATGGAAACAATGTTGTTCCATGAGGGTAGATTATCCCCAAATCAAAAACAATTTACCCTGCTCGTCAGTTCAACCAAGGAGCAACCCCATGATCCCCCCGCTTGTTGACCGCGGCCCCGGCCGCCCCGCCCTCGGACAGACACTTGGCCAGACCCTGGGCGCCCTGGCCGCCTTCGCCGCCGGCCTGCTGCTGGCGCTGATGATCGCCCAGAACGGCGCCCTGTCCCGCGCCACCGACCCCTGGCTCGCGAGCTGGCTGGCCCACGGGGTCGGCAGCCTGGTGGCCGGGCTCCTGTGGTGGCTCTCCCCAGGGCCCCCGACGCCGGAGGCGGCCCCGCCCTGGGCCTGGCTCGGTGGTCTGCCGGGGGCGCTCACCGTGGTGCTGGCGGCCCTGTGCCTCAACTCGCCCCTCGGCATGGCAGGCACCCTGGCCTTGCTGCTGCTCGGCCAGCTGCTGTTTGGTGCCCTGTGCGATGGCCTCGGCTGGCTCGGACTGGCTCGCCGCCGCCCCTCGGGAAAGGACGCGCTCGCCGCCCTGCTGGTGATGGCCGGCGCCCTGCTTATCGTGCTGCATTAGGAGAGACACCATGACCCTCTTGATCCTGCTGGGACTGCTGAACGGCGTGGCGGTGAGCCTGTCGCGCACCCTCAATGGCCGCCTCGCCAGCGCCCGGGGCGCCATGACGGCGTCCCTTGCCAACCACCTGCTCGGCTTCGGGCTGCTCGGCGCCCTGCTCATCCTCAAGGGGGCACCCTGGGAGCGGCTCGCCGGGCTCGATCCCTGGCTGCTGCTCGGCGGGGTGCTGGGGGCGCTGTTCGTCGCCATCAGCAGTTGGGCCATCGGCCGGATCGGCGCCCTGGCCTGCGCCCTGCTCATCGTCACGGGCCAGCTGGCGGGGGGGGCCCTGCTCGATGCCCTGGCCGGACGGCTGGCCGCGAGCGATCTGCTCGGCATCCTGCTGGTGCTGGCGGGGCTGCGCTGCAACGCTGGCAGGGCGGCAAGTCGCGCTCCCGAGGGTGAGTGATGCGGTGATGGCCTGGGTAAACCGGCAGGGATGACAAGAGCATCGCCCTGCCTGGATGCCAAAGGCGGCTCGCCAGCCGGATCAGGGCCCAGATGAAAAGGAAAAGGCGAAAGAAAGGGAAGGAAAGGAAGAAACAGGAAGGCAAAAGAGAGCAAAGAAAGAGAGGCTGCCTGTAACCCTGGGCCGCCCTCAACAGCAGAACACCGGCGCAAGGCCGGTGTTCTGAACAGCATGGCGGCGGGCCCGGCGGGGCGCGCGGTCAGGGCCGCTTAGGCGTAGAAAGCCTCGACGGTGCCCTTGACGGTGATCAGCATGGGGTTGCCGTAGCGATCCTTGGCCTTGGGGGAGGGGATCTTCACCCAACCTTCGCTGATGCAGTACTCCTCGACATTGGTGCGCTCCTTGCCGTTCACGCGAATGCCGATCTCGTGCTCGAAGCACTCTGCCACATGGTGCGGGCTGCGCGGGTTGGCCGCCAGACGGTCGGGCAGTGCAGGTTTGTTGTCGCTCATTTTATAGACCTGAGTGTGATAAAAAGTGGGTCATTGTAGGCAATGCCCGTCATGGGCTCAAGGCTGGCGACCCGCAACTTCACCTTCACTTCACCGAGCGGGGATAAGGTAGGCCAACGTTTTCAGTTGGAGCTTTACGATATGCCCACCATAGTCACTCACGCCGCCGTACTCCTCTGCCTTGGGCAGAGGCTTGTTCAATAAGGTGGCGGGCCTATTTTTCTATTGATCAGTATGAAGCTCAACAATTGAATGAAAAATGCAAAGTATTGGGAGTCACTCTTAAATGTTGTGTTATGTCTATGCCACATTAGCCCATAAGGGAAGGTGCGAATAAGCGGGGAAATTCTTCTCGGCTGACTCAGTCATTTCATTTTTTCAGTTTGAGCCGATCTTTTCTCCCGTAAATGCCTTGAATCAGCCTATTTAGACCGTTTCTTCGCCATTTAAGGCGTTATTCCCAGTTTTTAGTGAGATCTCTCCCACTGACGTATCATTTGGTCCGCCCGAAACAGGTTGGCCAGCGTGAATAACATCGCCAGTTGGTTATCGTTTTTCAGCAACCCCTTGTATCTGGCTTTCACGAAGCCGAACTGTCGCTTGATGATGCGAAATGGGTGCTCCACCTTGGCCCGGATGCTGGCTTTCATGTATTCGATGTTGATGGCCGTTTTGTTCTTGCGTGGATGCTGTTTCAAGGTTCTTACCTTGCCGGGGCGCTCGGCGATCAGCCAGTCCACATCCACCTCGGCCAGCTCCTCGCGCTGTGGCGCCCCTTGGTAGCCGGCATCGGCTGAGACAAATTGCTCCTCTCCATGCAGCAGATTACCCAGCTGATTGAGGTCATGCTCGTTGGCCGCGGTGGTGACTAGGCTGTGGGTCAGGCCACTCTTGGCATCGACACCAATGTGGGCCTTCATGCCAAAGTGCCACTGATTGCCTTTCTTGGTCTGATGCATCTGCGGATCGCGTTGCTGCTCTTTGTTCTTGGTCGAGCTGGGTGCCTCAATGATGGTGGCATCGACCAAGGTGCCTTGAGTCATCATGACGCCTGCTTCGGCCAGCCAGCGATTGATGGTCTTGAACAATTGGCGGGCCAGTTGATGCTGCTCCAGCAGGTGGCGGAAATTCATGATGGTGGTGCGGTCCGGCAAGGCGCTATCCAGGGATAACCGGGCAAACAGACGCATGGAGGCGATTTCGTACAGAGCATCTTCCATCGCGCCATCGCTCAGGTTGTACCAATGCTGCATGCAGTGAATGCGTA
>NZ_JBFOCW010000027.1:0-34088 GCF_040908005.1 Aeromonas sp. s1(2024)
TGCGGGAATAGCTCAGTTGGTAGAGCACGACCTTGCCAAGGTCGGGGTCGCGAGTTCGAGTCTCGTTTCCCGCTCCAATCACTTGCAGATGACATTCTGTTGCGGGAATAGCTCAGTTGGTAGAGCACGACCTTGCCAAGGTCGGGGTCGCGAGTTCGAGTCTCGTTTCCCGCTCCAAACAGTGTCCGGTAGATATGTGTAAGTGATATTCCGTTGCGGGAATAGCTCAGTTGGTAGAGCACGACCTTGCCAAGGTCGGGGTCGCGAGTTCGAGTCTCGTTTCCCGCTCCAATCACTTGCAGATGACATCCCGTTGCGGGAATAGCTCAGTTGGTAGAGCACGACCTTGCCAAGGTCGGGGTCGCGAGTTCGAGTCTCGTTTCCCGCTCCAATCTCTCTTCGAACCCTTCGAATTCAATCTCTCCCCCAAGTACACGAATCCAGTTTCTCAGTACCATCACTGCCGCGTCCTGTTGGTAGAGCATGATCCGCGCTTGCCAAGGTCGGGGTCGCGAGTTCGAGTCTCGTTTCCCGCTCCAATCTCTCTTCGACGTCCTCATAATCCCTTTGAATTGCCCATCACATCGCGCCGCTATGATTTGTCGTATCCGGCGTTTGCCTGCTTTCTCTCTTCCCCGCACATCCCAAGTCATAAGACCAAGATGTATTGCTTGCTAATAGCCTCCCGGAGATCGGGCACAACCCTTTGCGGTCGGCTAACAGGCTTGGCAGGTCCTGAATGACAGACAGTGGCTCGGTATAAGTTAAAACCGGGGCATTTAACCAAAACTCATCATTTTGATTTATAGCGGCTGGTGGGGGCCATAAGCGGCTTGCAGGTGGGGATGGCAAGTCCGGCAAGAGCTCTGCCGATCGAGGAGGGGAAATCGCGGGCAAAAAAATAGGAGGGGCGATGGCTCCTCCTACGGGTTCACTGGCGCTGGCTCAGATAACGGTGACGTTCTCGGCCTGAGGGCCTTTTTTGCCCTGGGTCACAGTGAACTGGACTTTTTGACCTTCAGCCAGGGTCTTGAAACCTGCGCTCTGGATGGAGGAGAAGTGAACGAAAACGTCCGGTCCCTGGGATTGCTCGATGAAGCCAAAACCCTTGGTTTCGTTGAACCATTTTACTTGGCCGGTGCGAATGTCAGACATGTGGTAAGTCCTATCTATAACAAAATGAAACTAAGCCTGGTTGGGCAGCATTTGCCTGGAAGTCAGGGGTTGAAGCATGACTGACCACGTCTCTTTGTCCCAGTAGCATGTAGCACAATCCCTGTCTAAAGCCTGACCGATTGTACTGGAGCCCGATCCCTTGTCAATTTGGCACTTTTCATTTTTTGAGCGAGCTAAAAGTATTGTGAAGTCAGCAGCTTGTTTCATGCTTCACATCAAAAAAAACGGGAGGCCATGGCCTCCCGTCTGCATAAGGGGGGTGGTCGAGCCCCCTTATTCCTTGAGGGCGAACCCTTCCCCCTGGCGGTCGTAGCGGTAGCTGACCTGACCGAGAGAGCGGACCTCGACCCGCTGGATGCGGCGGCTGGTGTCCACCAGGATGAACACCGACTTGCCCGACTGCAGCCGGGTCAGCGGCCTGTCCGGCCCTTCGATGGCGATAAGCCGGCTGAGCTCGGCCCCCGGCAACTCGAACTTGCGGAAGATGGAGTAGAGGGTTTCACCGGCCTGCACGTCGTGCTGCAACCAGGTGCCATCCACTTTCTCCTCGACGGGCTTGGCGGCCTGGAGCTCACCGGCGTTGCCGATGGTCAGGGCCTGGGCCGGCACGGCCAGGGGGACCGCCAGAGAACCTGACGGCGCCGTGGTCGGGGCGGCGGGGGCGGGCTCCCAGGCCAGCACCAGCAGCCAGAGCGGGATCAGCACCAGCAACCCTATGGTGTGTTTCCGGGGCAGGGGGCTTGCCAGCTTGAACGAGGCCGCCTTCGGCTCCTTGTTGCGCTGACCCAGGCCACTCATACCCTGGCCGAGACGCTGGCGCAGGGGCAGGGTAGCCGCGTTGATACGTTGGAGCAGGGTTCCTTGTGATTCGTCTTGGCGACGCTGCTGGGCTCGTCTGTTATGGCCACGTGGGCGACGGTCCGGGGTGGGCACGGCATTTACCTCTCACTACATTGCCTGCCATCAGGCAAATATGCCGCCTATGGTAAACGGACTCGTCCCCGAGGGGGAGAGTCCGGAGCATGAAAATTATCAGCTGAGACGAAACTGACCCAACAATTGCTGCAAACGTTCCGCCGCCTGACGCAAGGCCTGACTGGCGTTGGCCGTACTGGTGGCGTCCCTGGCGATGTCGTTGGCCAGTGCGCTGGTTTTTGACAGATTGCCGGAGACGGTCTCGGAAACCGAGCTCTGCTCCTCGGCGGCGGAGGCGATTTGGTAGGTCATGTCGTTGATGGTGGCGATGGCCTGGAAGATGCTGCCGAGGGCCGCCTCCGCCTGATCCGCTTCCCCCACCGCCTGATGGGTCAGCTGCTGGCTCTGCTGGATGGCGTTGACCGCGTTGGTAGAGCTGTGGCGGATCTTGTCGATCAGCTCCTGGGTATTTTGCACCGCCTGCTGGGTGTTGCCCGCCAGCTTGCGCACCTCGTCGGCCACCACCGCAAAACCGCGCCCCTGCTCGCCGGCCCGGGCCGCCTCGATGGCGGCGTTGAGCGCCAGCAGGTTGGTCTGATCGGCGATCCCCTGGATGACGGTGAGGATGCTGGTGATCTGCTCGCTGTCGTGAGCCAGCCCTTCCACCACCTCGGCTCCCTTGCCTGCCTCGGCGGCCACCTTGTGCATGGAGTGGATCACACGCTGGAAGCGTACCTTGCCCTCGTCCGCCGCGCTTTGGGCCTGCTTGGCGGAGTCGGCGGTGTTGTTGGCGTGGGTGGCCACCTCCTGGCTGACATAGGACATCTCCTGCACCGCGGTCAGCATCTGCTCCATCTCCGCCTGGTGATGCTGCAGGTTGTTGTCGGTCTGGCCGGCGATGCGGTCGGTGTCCCCGGCGTGGCGATGGACCTCGCTCGCGGTCTTCTGCACATCCCCGAGCAAGGCCTGCAGCTTGTCGATGAAGCGATTGATGCCCCGGGCCAGTGCCCCCAGCTCGTCCCGGGAGCGGGTTTCCAGGCGCTTGGTGAGATCCCCGTCGCCGTCGGCGATGTCATCCACCAGGCTGACCATCTGGCGGATGGGGCCCGTGATGCTGCGGGCAATGACCAGCATGGTGCCAAGGGCCAGCACCAGCACCAGCAGGGCACCGATGAGCTGCTGGGTCATGGCGGCGCGGTTCATGTCGGTGAGCTGGCGTGCCAGCTCGTCCGCTCCCGCGAGCACCACCTTGTAGGGCAGGGTGACGATGATGGCCCAGTTGCGGGCCATGCCGGGCACCGCGATGGGCACCGAGATACGGAACGCGTCGGTGAGCTCCTGGCGCTGCACGTCCGGTTTGAGGTACTGCTGCCAGCCGTTGCCGAGCACCTTGTCGGCGCGGCTGCCGAGCAGGCTGGCGTCGCCGCTGGTGCCGGTGATGACGCCGGCAGCGCTGACGATCAGGGTCTCCCCCTTGCCGTCATAGATGTTGCTGTTGAGAGACTGGGCCTGACGGCTGATGGAGTCCACCGCCACATCCAGCGCGGCGATGCCCTTGAACTGGCCATCCACCAGGATGGGGGTGGTGATGGTGCTCACCAGCACCTGCTGGCCGTTGATGTCCACCTTGAAGGGGTCGATGAGGCAGGGGCGCCCCTCCCGTTTCGGGCAGGCGTAGTAGTCGTTGGCCGGGTTGCCGAACTCGTCCGGATCGCTCTTTTCGATGGAGAGCAGCAGATCGCTGCCGATCTGATCCTTGTCGCGGTAGAAGTAGGGAACGAAGCGCCCCTTGTCGTCACTGCCGAGCGCGCTCTGGCCGGCGAAGCTTTCGTCCTGGCCGTCGAAGCCGTTGGGTTCGAAGCCCGCGAAGGCGCCATAGAGCTGGGGCTCCAGGGCAAGCTGGGCCTTGAGCAGATCGGTGGCTTGCTGGCGATCCAGCGGCAGCTTGCCCTCCTGCTGGCGGGCGAAGACGCTGGCCATCTGCTGGGTGTAGGAGAGCCCCTTTTGCAGCAGCTGGGTGATGGTGGCGGCCTCGGCACGGGCGTTGGCACTCACCTTCTGCCACGCCTCCTGTTGCAGGGCGGCGCGGCTGGAGTCGATGGTGAGCTGCTGGGTCTGCCGGCCTGAATACTGGTTGAGCAGGATCAGGATGACCAGGGCCGTGGTCATGGCGACACCGGCCAGTACCAGGATACGATTCTGGATAGAACGAAACTGCATCGCGCGTTCCTTGTATCGTTGAGGGTTCGTTGACGGGGTGACTGAAGTATCGGCTGTGCGGGAGATCTCTCCAGCGACCTCGCCTAGCTAAGCGGGAAAAAAGGGAAAATTCTGAGACATCACTCTAAAACAGCGGTTTTTGCGGGAGTAGACCCTATTTTCCCCTCTGCCTCGCCATGGTTTTCCCATCCGTCATTGTCGGTGCTAAAATGCGACGGTTTTTTTAACGAATTGGCCCAAGGCCCTCTACACAAGGCTTAAAGATGAAAGTCAAAACCCGTTTTGCTCCCAGCCCGACCGGCTTTTTGCATGTCGGCGGTGCCCGTACCGCACTCTATTCCTGGTTGTTTGCAAAGAACCAGGGCGGTGAGTTTGTGCTGCGTATCGAGGATACCGATCTGGAACGTTCCACTCAGGAGGCCATCGACGCCATCATTGAGGGCATGGAATGGCTGGAGCTGAACTGGGATGAGGGCCCCTACTACCAGACCAAGCGCTTCGATCGCTACAACGGCCTCATCGACGAGATGCTGGCTGACGGTCGCGCCTACAAGTGCTACTGCTCCAAGGAGCGGCTGGAAGCGCTGCGCGAAGGCCAGATGGCCAACGGCGAGAAGCCCCGCTATGACGGCAAGTGCCGGGATGGCGCCCACGATCATCCGGCCGATGCGCCCCACGTGATCCGCTTCCGCAACCCGACCGAAGGCTCCGTGGTGTTCGATGACCACGTCCGTGGCCGCATCGAGTTCGCCAACACCGAGCTGGACGATCTGATCATTCGCCGTACCGACGGTGCGCCGACCTACAACTTCTGTGTTGTAGTCGATGACTGGGACATGGAGATCACCCACGTGGTGCGTGGCGAAGACCACATCAACAACACCCCGCGCCAGATCAACATCTACAAGGCGCTGAACGCGCCGGTACCGGAATTTGCCCACGTCTCCATGATCCTGGGTGACGACGGCGCCAAGCTCTCCAAGCGCCATGGCGCCGTCTCCGTGATGCAGTACCGCGACGACGGCTACCTGCCGGAAGCGCTGCTGAACTACCTGGTGCGTCTGGGTTGGTCCCACGGGGATCAGGAGATCTTCACCCTGGACGAGATGATCAAGCTGTTCAGCCTGGACGCCATCTCCAAGTCGGCTTCCGCCTTCAACACCGACAAGCTGCTGTGGCTGAACAACCACTACATGCGCAGCCTGGATCCGGCCTATGTGGCCAAGCACCTGGCCTGGCACATGGAACACCAGCAGATCGACACCAGCAATGGCCCGGCGCTGGCCGACGTGGTCACCCTGCTGGCCGAGCGCTGCAACACCCTGGTCGAGGTGGCTGCCCAGAGCCGCTACCTGTTCGAAGAGTACGAGGCCATCGACGAAGCCGCTGCCAAGAAGCACCTGCGCGGTGTGGCTGCCGAGCCGCTGGCGCTGGCCAAGGCCAAGCTGGCGGCCCTGGAGACCTGGACCACCGAGGCGCTGCACGAGCTGATTGAAGCGACCGCCGCCGAGCTGGGTCAGGGCATGGGCAAGGTCGGCATGCCGCTGCGTGTGGCCGTCACCGGTCTGGGCCAGTCTCCTGCCATCGACGCCGTGATGGCGCTGGTGGGCAAGGAGCGGGTCCTCGCCCGCATCGACCGCGCCCTGGCGTATATCGAAGCGCGCATGGCCGCCGAGTAAGCTTGTCGCCGCACATTGCCGTCACCGGTCTGGGGTAATCTCTCCCCTGCCATCGACGCCGTGATGGCGCTGGTCGGAAAAGAGCGTGTACTGGCCCGCATCGACCGCGCCCTGGCGTATATCGAAGCGCGCATGGCCGCCGAGTAAGCTTGCCGTCGCACATTGCCGTCACCGGTCTGGGGTAATCTCTCCCCCGCCATCGATGCCGTGATGGCGCTGGTGGGCAAGGAGCGGGTCCTCGCCCGTATCGACCGCGCTTTGACGTATACCGACGCGCGGATGGCCGCCGAGTAATTCAGAGCGCCGGTACGGGTCAGTCCCCTGGCATCGCCGACGCCGTGATGGCGCTGGTGGGCAAGGAGCGCCTCGCTCGTATCGACCGCGCTTTGGCGTATATCGAAGCGCGCATGGCCGCTGAATAAACATCGGCCATGGCATGAAAAGGGCTCCCTGACGGGGGCCCTTCGTATTTTGGCCTCAAGCGGATTTGCGACGTAAAACAGCGACATAGAGACGAGGTTGGCGGTAAAAACAGCTAACTGCCTGAATTTTGACTAAACGCTCCAGTGGGCGAGAATTTTGGGTTGACAGCAAAGCGGGTGATGCCTATCATGCGCCTCCGTTGCCAGAGATAACTTTGGTAGCGCCGAGGTGAGTTGGGGTTATAGCTCAGCTGGGAGAGCGCTTGCATGGCATGCAAGAGGTCCGCGGTTCGATCCCGCGTAGCTCCACCAAATTCTCCTCGAACAATCTGGAATCCAAGGGGTTATAGCTCAGCTGGGAGAGCGCTTGCATGGCATGCAAGAGGTCCGCGGTTCGATCCCGCGTAGCTCCACCAGGTTCCCGATTGACATGAAGTACCCAGGGCAGTGCGGTGTGTATCACCCAGGCCGACCTTTGTGGGGTTATAGCTCAGCTGGGAGAGCGCTTGCATGGCATGCAAGAGGTCCGCGGTTCGATCCCGCGTAGCTCCACCATTATTGAGGATGAATGGCCGCCAGAACCATTCATTGAGTACCGAATTTGGGGTTATAGCTCAGCTGGGAGAGCGCTTGCATGGCATGCAAGAGGTCCGCGGTTCGATCCCGCGTAGCTCCACCAAATTCAGAGTGATTCAGCGTCACTCACACACATCGGGGTTATAGCTCAGCTGGGAGAGCGCTTGCATGGCATGCAAGAGGTCCGCGGTTCGATCCCGCGTAGCTCCACCATCTTTCGCAAGAAAGCACCAAGGCCACCGCATCGCGGTGGCCTTTTTGTTTGCCTGTCATTTGGATTTCCCATGATCTCGCCCTTTGCATTTGTCTGGCAAATGGCGCTTCACCCTGTCCGCGAGGGCATCAGCGGCTCTCGCCGCCGCTGACGGGGGTGAGGGTGAGGATTGGCGCCGATGCCGCCATGGCCACGGCGCGGGCTGCGCGATGCCATCCTCTGCCGCGTGGCGGTGGGCTCGTTCGGCAACCTGCGGGATACGCTATCCGGCCCCTGGTGTCAACACCGGGTTTCCCCGTCGACAGGGTGCCAGCCCCCCGGGAAAGGGGTGAGACGGGGCAACAGGGCATTTATTAATCCCATGATGTGGCCTTTTGCATTTGTTTTTCAAATGGCCCTGGCACAAAAAAAGCCCGCGATCATCGCGGGCTTTGCACCTGGCATCGAGGATGCCGCGTCTTAGCGACGACGCCGCCAGGCGAGCGGCAACAGGGCCAGCAGCAGGGCGCCCATGGCGCCGCCACCCCCCTTGCTCGCTTCCTTGAGCTTGAGGTCGACGATGACGGGGTCGTGGTCCGAGGCGCTGAAGGGGTTGTCCGACTTGATGAGATCGCCGGTGTAGGCGCTGCCATATTCGAACAGGTTGCTCTCGAAGGAGTTGATGTGCCAGTCGGCCACCGCCACCACCTTGTCAGCCAGCGCCGGGCTGGCGAGGGCGTAATCCAGGGTGCCGAGCTCGGCCTCGTAGCTGTAGGAGATGGCCTTCTCCTGGTTGAACTTGACGTTCAGATCCACCAGGCCGTAACCCTTGGCCACCGTCTGGCCCATCTGCTCATAGGGCTTGTCGCCGATGTAGGTGTGGGAGGCGGAGCGGATCTGGCGCTCCCCCGCGACCGGCGCATAGTCGGTCAGCACCCGGATGGGATCCTCCTTGGCGTAGGAGTTGAAGTCCCCCACCAGCAGCACCTGGCCCGGCATCTTGCTCACCGCCTCCCCCAGCACCTTGGCGGCGCTCACCCGAAACTCGGTGCACTTGCCCTGCAGGTCCGCAGGCTCCGTCTTGCCATCTCCGTTTTCATAGCAGCCCGACCCCTTGGACTTGAGGTGGTTGACCACCAGGGTCAGGGGGGCGTCGCTGCCCGCCACGGTGAAGCGCTGGACCAGGGAGTCCCGCTGACCGGCGCTCTTGGTGACGCCGCCCGTGGTGTAGCGCTGCTGGGGCAGGGGGATGACGTCGGCATCCCCGCTCGGGGTGAGCAGGGCGGGGCGGTAGATCATGGCCACCATGATGGCGTCGCCGCCAAAGAAGCGATCCTCCGTGAGCAGGGCCTTGGGCAGGGTGACGAAGGCGTAGTGCTTGCTCGCCTCCTTCTGCCTGGCGTTGAGGCTCTCCACCAGATCGTGGAGGGCGGCGTGCTCGTCAAAGCCGTTGTTCTCCATCTCCATCAGGCCGAGCAGGTCGGCGTCCATCTCGGTGATGGCGTTGACGATCTTGGCGCGCTGCAACTGGAACTCCTCCAGGCTCTTGGCGCCGCGGTTGCAGCCCTTGGCGCTGTCCGCATCCGCCTGATCCGCGCAGAGCACGTTGAGGGCGCCCCCCACGCTGGAGTGGCTGGTGAAGTAGTTGAGCACGTTGAAGCTGCCGATGCGAAGGTCAGTGCCATCCAGGCGGGCCGGGGCGCTCTGGCGGTCGTTGTCGCTGGTGCGCAGCAGATCCCCCGCGGTGATGGTCTGATCCCGGGGCACGATCAGGCGGTACTCGTTGTAGCTGTAGCCGACCATGGCCTCCAGATTGACCAGGGCATCGCCGATGCGCAGGTAACCCTGCTCCGGCTCCCAGGCGGGCAGCCAGGGGAGCTTGCCGTCCCCCGCCTTGACGTCCGACTCGAGGAAGACCCGGTTGCTGGCGTTGGCCTCGGCCAGCGCCACGGCCTCGGGGCTGCTTGCCACATGGAGCTGGGTCGGCTTCATCAGCGGGGCGCCGTGAGCGAGCACCAGGTTGTTGCGCCGGGCGGCATAGTCGTAGCTGAAGTTGCGGCTGATTTGGAGGGCGCTGTCGGCGTCAAGGCGTACCCGCATCCCTTCGTGACGCTCCAGGGCCCGGGCCAGGGTTTCCCCCTCCAGTACCCGCAGCGCCGTGGCGGCCGGGGCGGCGCCCTGGGCCAGGGTCGTCAGGCGCGGCGTGCTGCCGTCAAACAGGGGCTTGAGCTGGGTGTGGCCGTAATACTCCTCGACCTTGGCCTCCAGACAGACCAGGGCGCCCGGCTGGATATCCGGGTACTTGCTGGCGAAGTTCTTGTCGTTGAGGTAGACGAAAATGCCGTCCGACGTCTCGGGGTTGCCGTCCCCCTGCACATCCAGCAGGTAGAAGCCCTTGTTGAGGCTTTCCCCCAGACCCGAGACCACCGCCTTGACCGAGACGCTCTGGGCGCTTTCGAACTGATCGTCCGGGACGAGGGGGCTCTTGTCGCCACTGCCCTGGATGGCGGGGATGGGGGTGAGGGCACTGTCGGCCGGGCAACTGAAGCCGGCGGCGTAGAGAGACGGGGACGCGAGCGCGAGCCCCACGGCCAGCGACAGCAGGGTAGGTGTTCCTTTCATGGGTATTCCTTTTTTTATTTTTGCCAGTGTTTCCATAGCCTTGGCATCGTGGCCAAGGGCGCGCATTGTCACATTTCTGGCAGCTCTGACCAGTGAACCAACGCACATTATGAGGAGACAAAGGAGCCCATTTGCCATTTTTTGACGTGGCTAACAGTTTGATATTGATGATCTATTTGTCATCAGGTAGGAGCGAAAAGTGTGAGGCGGCCAGCATTCACATATTTTCCTTCGAGAATAAAGATTGAGCAGTGGTCACTTGCTTCCTATACTCGAGCCGTTCCTCACGGAACCCAGGCAAAGGGCAAACCGGCAGTGATGCCGGGACGCAAAGCCTCCGATCTGTCCCATCCGGGCCAGACAGCGGGGTTACCCAGGGTGACTTGAGGGTTTGTGGCCCGTCCATGGCCTGTTGTCGCTCCCTTGTTCCCTGTTGCGATTGCGCTTTTCCCGGCATTGAAGCCAAGACAAAACAAGGAAGATAACAATATGCAACAGATCTTGAGGCCCAGCAGGCTTGCCATGCTGGTCGCCCTTGCGGCCGTCCCTGCCTGGGCGCAGGCCGCTTACCCCGCCTATCAGGCCGGCACAGCCTACAAGGCTGGCGACATCGTCAGCAACGCAGGCGCCCTCTATGAATGCAAGGAATTCCCTTACTCCGGTTGGTGCGGCGCGTCCCCCTATCACTATGCCCCCGGGGTGGGTGTGGTCTGGGCCGATGCCTGGAAGCTGTATGGTGGCGAGGTGCCGCCACCGTCCCTGGTCGTCGCCATCGGCTCCCCCGCCGTGGGTGCCAGCGTCAGTGAGGGGGCCAGTGTGGCCCTGGCGGTGACGCTGAGCGGCCCGGTCACGGCGCTCGCCCGGGTGGAATACCTCATCGACGGCACCCTGGTCGCCACCGCCACGGCTTCTCCCTGGAGTGCCAGCTGGTCTGCCGCCGGTGCGGGCAATCACGCCCTCAAGGCCCGGGCGCTGGATAAAGACGGCAAGGTGCTGAGCGAGGCGGATTCGAGCTTCAAGGTCGCCGCCGTGGTGGCGCCAGAGGCGCCCAGGGTGAGCATCGCAAGCCCCGCCGCCGGTGCCAGGGTGACCCTGGGCCGCGCCCTCACCGTGAGCGGCAATGTCACCGACGCCAATGACGACGTCGCCAAGGTCGAGCTCTTCGTGAATGGCCAGAAGGTTGGCGAGGACACCAGCGCCCCCTGGCAACTGAGCTGGACGCCCCAGAACAAGGGGCTGACCGGCCTCAAGCTGGTGGCGACCGACAAGACCAACCTCTCTGGCGAGTCGGCCCAGGTGGACGTGCAGGTGGAAGAGGCGGCCCTGCCCCCCACCGGCGGCAACCTCTCCTGCGACGTGCGCCAGATCTACCGCGCCGACGGCAGCGAGTGCATGGGGGATGACCACGGCCGCCGCGTCATCGGGTATTTCACCTCCTGGCGCACCGGCAAAAACGGCCTGCCCGCCTACCTGGTGAGCGACATTCCCTGGGACAAGATCACCCACATCAACTACGCCTTCGCGGCGGTGGACGAGCAGAGTCACACCATCAAGGTGGATGACGCCGCCGCCAAGCTGATCTGGAACGGAGTGCCGGGCGCCGAGATGGATCCGGAGTTTGCCTATCAGGGTCACTTCAACCTGCTGTCCAAGTACAAGAAGCAGTACCCGGACGTGAAGACCCTCATCTCCGTCGGGGGCTGGGCCGATACCCGCGGCTTCTACGCCGCCACCACCAAGGGCGACTGCTCGGTCAACACCGCCGGCATCAACGCCTTTGCCGACTCGGCCGTGGGCTTCATCCGCCAGTACGGCTTCGATGGGGTGGATATCGACTACGAGTACCCCACCTCCATGAAGGATGCGGGCAACCCCAACGATTTCCCGCTCTCCAACCAGTGTCGCGGCAAGCTCTTTGCGAACTATGAAGTGCTGATGAAGACCCTGCGCAACAAGCTCGACAGCGCCGGCACCGAGGACGGTCGCAAGTACATGCTGACCATCGCCTCGCCGGCCTCGGCCTACCTGCTGCGCGGCATGGAGAACTTCCAGGTCATCCAGTACCTCGACTACATCAACCTGATGACCTATGACTTCCACGGTGCCTGGAACCACTTCGTCGGTCACAACGCCGCCCTGTTCGACAACAAGGCGGATCCCGAGTTGTCCCAGTGGGGTGTCTACACCCAGGCCCAGTTTGGCGGCATCGGCTATCTCAACTCCGCCTGGGCGGCCCACTACTTCCGTGGTGCCCTGGCGGCGGGCAAGATCAACATAGGGGTGCCCTATTACACCCGTGGCTGGCAGGGGGTCACCGGTGGCACCCACGGTCTGGGTGGCAAGGCGGCGCTGCCGAGCCAGAGCGATTGCCAGCCGGGCACCGGTGGCAGCACCATTCCGTGCGGCAACGGGGCGGTGGGCATCGACAACATCTGGCATGACCTTGACAAGAACGGCAAGGAGATTGGCGGTGGCACCGTGCCCATGTGGCATGCCAAGAACCTGGAGCACGCCGCCAGCCTCGGCATCACCACCTTGCCGAGCTACGGCCAGGCCTGGGGTCTGGATCCCAACAACCCGGCCCACGTGATGCAAGGCCAGTATGTGCGTTACTACGACGACAAGGCCCATGCGCCCTGGCTCTGGAACGAGCAGAAGAAGGTGTTCCTCTCCACCGAAGATGAAGAGTCCATGGGTCACAAGCTCGACTACATCGTCAAGCGGGGCCTGGGGGGCGTCATGTTCTGGGAGATGGCGGGGGACTATGACTTTGACGCCGCGAAGAACGAGTACGTGATGGGCAGCACCCTCACCAGCCTCGCCTACGAGAAGTTCAGCAAGGCCGACAAGGCGGCCCTGAAGCAGAACGATCTGCCGGCTCCGGCCGCCCAGCTCGACATCGGCGTGAGCCTCTCCGGCTTCAAGGAAGGGGACTCCAACTACCCGATCAACCCGACCCTCAAGCTCACCAACAAATCGACCCAGACCATTCCGGGCGGCACCCGCATCGAGTTCCTGGTCCCCACCTCCACCTCAGACACCATCACCGACCAGAGCGGCATGGGGCTGAAAGTGGTGGAGAGCGGTGGCAACCAGAACTCGGACGGCATCGCCAATGAGAAGGACTTCCACAAGGTGGCTCTGACGCTGCCGGCCTGGAAAGCCTGGACGCCGGGCACCGACGTGGAAGTGGCCATGACCTACTACCTGCCGGCCGCCGGCGTGCCGAGTGGCATGCGCCTGATTGCCGGAAGCCAGACCATAGGTCTGAAGTCCGACTTCCCGGCCCTGGCCGAGGCGGTGCTGGGCAGCAGTGGTGGTGGTGACGGCGGCAGCGGTGGCACCACCTGTGCCAGCCAGAACGTCAACCCGGCGGACTACAATGCCTATCCGACCTGGCCGCGCGGGGATCACGCCAATGGCAACGACCGCATGACCAACGGCAAGGCGGTGTGGCAGGCCAACTGGTGGACCAGCAGCGAGCCCAAGGCGGGCGATGGCAGCTGGAAGCTGGTATGCAACTACTGAGTTGTCCCGGCTGCTGTGCCAGCAGCGAACTCAGAGCGGGCGACGGCAGCTGGAAGCTAGTGTGCAACTACTGAGTTGTCACGGCTGCTGTGCCAGCAGCGAACTCAGAGCGGGCGATGGTAGCTGGACGCTGGTATGCAGTGACTGATGACCTGTTGAAGGGGTTGCCCCCTCCCAACGCAACGACCCAATCCGGAGCCCAGGCTCCGGATTTTTTTGTGCCTTGTATCAGGAGAAGGGGGGGAAAGGGCAGGGGCGGTGCCATAAAAAAGACCGCTCCGAAGAGCGGCCAATTGCCACCAAGGCAATCTGCGGGGTGACCCCCTTGTCGATGTGTCGCGGCCCGGATGCCGAGTCGGGGAGATCCCCGCCCCGCCAGCCGGGCCGCGCAGCTTTATTGGGTGACGGCGCCGCCCTGCTGCTCTTTCAAGAAGCTGATCCAGGGGGAAGCGCGACCACTGACATTGCCATTCTGGGCGGCCTGAGTGAAGGCGGAGAGCGCCTCCTTGGGCTTTTGCTGCTCAAAATAGGCGACCCCGGTCAGGAACTTCAGGTCCGCCCGCTGCTCGCCGCTGGCGTTGGCGGCAGGTTTGGCGGCGAAGGCCACCAGATCCTGGTAGCGCTTGCTCTGGATCATCATGCGCGCCATCTTGAGCTGCAGCTCGGCATTGGGGGCCAGCTTGTAGGACTTGGCCAGGGTGTCGATGGCCGGGTCCAGCTCCTTGGCCTGATGCCAGTAGTTGGCCAGCGTCTTGTAGTTGGCCGCGGTGCTCTCGATCTGACCCTCCTTCATGGCCTTCTCCATCACGCGGGCGGCGCGGTGGGGAATGCCGGCGAAGGCGAGGTAGTTGGCCAGACGCTGCAACTCGTTGGCCTCGGTCAGCATGCCGAGGTTGTAGGCCCCTTCCAGTGCCGCCAGGGCCTTGGCATCGTTGCCCGCCTGCATGTGCATGGCCGAGAGCTGGGTCCAGTACTTCTTCTTCTCCGGGTAGCGGTCCACCAGGGCGGTCAGCACCTCGGTAGCCGGCTTGTACTGTTTCAGCTCGTAGTGGGCCGCCATCTTCAGCAGGTACCAGGACTCCGGCGCCTTGCCCGCGGAGAGCTTGATCGCGTTGTCCACCGCCGGAATGGCTTCCCGGTACTGCTTGAGCTGCACATGGGCGTTGGCCAGGGTGATGTAGGCGTGCGGGGTCGGCTTCTCGTCCTTGCCGAGGTTTGCGAACCACTCCTTCATGGTGTTGATGGAACCCTTGAAGTTCCCCTCCGCCATGTAGAGCTGGGCCAGGTTGTAGCGCACCTGCTGGGCCACCGGGGGCGGCAGGCCGCCGGTGGCGATGGCGTCGGCGAAGTACTTGGTCGCCTGACCGTACTTCTCCTGCTGCGCCGCCACGAAGCCCAGGGTCTGCAAAATGACCCCCTTGTCGTAGACCCGCTCGCCAGCGCCGGACAGCGCCTCCTGCAGCTTGGCATTGGCCTCGCCGTATTTCTTCTCGGTGATCAACGCCTGGGCCTTGTTGACCGCGCGGTAGGCGCGGTCAGACAGGGCGGGTTGTTCGGCGGCCCAGGTGGCGGTGCTGAGCAGCACCGCCATGGCCACCGGGGCGAGGATCAGGGTATGTAACTTTTTCATCGCCACCCTCCTTAGTTGGTCGCAAACTCGATCTCTTGCTGCATGCGACTGGCCTGCGGCTTGCCGTCCACCATGGCCGGTTTGAAGGTCCACTTGGCGATGGTCTGGCGCGCCGCCTTGCCGAGGTCATAGCTGCGGGGCTCTTCCTTGACGATGCGGATGTTGCTCACGGTACCGCGCTCGGTGACGGTGAACTCCACCAGCACCTTGCCGGACGCAAGACCGGCCAGGGCCGCCTTGCGGGGCATCATGGGCTCGAAGGTCGCCATCGGGATGGCGCCGTTGTTGCCGCCCATGCCGCCGCCACCGCCGCCGGTGCTGTAGGCACCCAGGGCGTTGCCGCCACCGATGTTGACCGGGATGTCGAGTTTGGGCATGTCCATGGGGGAGCTGTCCATCTTAGGCCTGTCCGTGCTCGCCACCTCCATCTCGGGCGGGGGAGGCGGGCGTTTCGGGGGCGGCGGTTTGGGCAGTTCCCGTTGTTTCTCTTGCAGGGTCTCCTGAGGCTTGAGGCGGATGAAGTCGGTCATGGTGACGTCCTCCCGCTCCGTCAGCTCCCGGTGATCCGGCGTGATGAGCTTGTTCATTCCCAGAAACAGGAAGAACACCACCACGCAGGAGACCGCTAACGATATCAGGTATCTCATGGCATTCGCTCCGGCATCAGCTGCTCTTGTCGGCGGCGATGGAGATGTTCTGGACACCGGCCATGCGGATCTGGTCCATGACCTGCACCACCAGACCGGAACGGGATTCGCTGTCGGCCTGGATCACCACGGCGCTCTCCGGGTTCTCCGCCCGCAGCCGCTCGATATTGGCACGCACGGCACCCACTTCGACGATGCGCTTGTCGACCCAGACCTGGCCGTTCTCGCGGACCGCGACCATGATGTTCCCCTTCTTTACCGTCTCGGCCGTGCTGGCGCTCGGGCGGTTGATCTCCACGCCGGACTCCTTGACGAACGAGGTGGTGACGATGAAGAAGATCAGCATGATGAACACGATGTCCAGCATGGGGGTCAAATCGATGGCCGCCTCGTCAGCACCGCTGTCGCTGTGACGTTTTCTCATGGCAAAAACTCCTTGCTTGTTCTGTGCCCCGGCGGGCATGGCCCGGCCGGGGATGTGCATCCTGCATCAGCCGTGTTTCAGGTTGTCTTCCAGCTTCTGCACGGCTAGCTTGGCCTTGTGATCGAGCCGGCTGACAAAAAACAGGCCGGAAAGGGCGGCAATCATGCCCGCCATGGTCGGTACCGTCGCCTTGGAGATCCCCGAGGCCATCGCCCTGGGGGAGCCGGTGCCGGTGATGGCCAGGGTGTCGAACACCTGCACCATGCCCACCACGGTCCCGAGCAGCCCCATCAGCGGGCAGAGGGCGATCAGCACCTTGATGACCGGCATCCCCTTGTCCACCGCCATGGCGACCCGGGAGACCAGCTCGCGGCGGATCTGCCTGGCGGACCAGGAGAGGTGATCGGTGCGGGCCAGCCAGGCCGTCTTGGTCTGTTTCACCTGCTGGGGATAGACCGCCATGAAGTAGAACCAGCGCTCCAGCAGCAGGGCCCACATCATCAGAGTCAGGAAGAACAGGGCGACCAGTACGTCGCCCCCCAATCCCAGAAACCGGCGGACCGACTCGACTTCTTCAATCAACCAGAACCACATAGGTGACTCCTTAGGCTGCGGCTTTGGCGGCGTGCAGACGTTCCTGATAACGGGCAACGAAACCGGCGCTCTGCTCTTCCAGTACCTGGATCAGACGGCGGCTCTGGGTCTGCACGATGGTGTAGAGGAACAGCATGGGCACGGCCACGACCAGACCCTGCATGGTGGTCACCAGGGCCTCGGAGATACCGCCCGCCATCAGCTTGGGATCACCGGTACCGAACAGGGTGATGGCCTGGAAGGTGGCAATCATCCCGACCACGGTACCCAGCAGGCCCAGCAGCGGGGCGACGGAGGCGATCAGCTTGATGAGGCTGATGCCCTTCTCCAGCTTGGGCACGTTGCGCAGGATGATCTCGTCGAGCTTGGATTCCAGATCCTCGATGTTGTCACCCCGGTGATCCTGGTAGGCACCCAGCATCTCGCCGATGGGGTTGCCCTTGATGATCTGCTCGGATTTCAGCTGCTTGCGCATGGCACCGCCGATGAGGGAGAGACGAGCGCCGCAGAACAGGGCCAGCAGGGTACCGATGACACCCAGCGCCAGGATCACGTAGCCCACGGAGCCACCCTGATCGATGCGCTCCTTGAGGGTCGGCGACTGCACCAGCAGGGAGAGGATCACGCCACGGGACGGGTCGATGAAGATGGGTTCGACGCTGCCGCCACCCTGCTCAAACTTGGCGACCGGTTCCAGCACCGCGTTCTCGGGCTGGCGGGAGAGTTGCTCGAACTTGCCGGTCTCCGGCACGAAGGTGAGGTACTTGCCTTCGGAGACGGTGTTGAACTCACCGATCTGGGTGACGGTCTTCTCGGCCTGGTTGCCCTCGCCGTAGACCACGGTGGCCGGGATCTGGCTCACCTTGCCACCGTCGACCATGCGGCTGAGGGTGGTGGTCCAGAAGGCGGTCAGGTCATCGCTGGAGGGCAGTTCCTTGCTCTCAGCCAGGCGAGTCAGCAGGGCAGTCTGCTCGGGATGTTCGACCCGGCGGGCGGAGGCATTGAAGATCCCCTTGAATTCACCGGCGAACTGGCGCAGCACGCCAAACATCTCGCCCATGTTGCCGGAGCGCTGGCGCAGGGTCTCGGTCAGCTCGGTGAGCTGCTTGTCGTTGGCATCGAAGGTGGCCTTGAGCTTTTCGCCCCTGGCGACTTCGGCGGCGAGATCCGCCTTGGCCTTGGCGAGCAGGGCCCCTTGTTCGTTCTTGTCAGCCAGGAAGCGGGCTTCCCGCTCCTTGTTGAGCTGGGATTCGCTGGTGCTGGCAGCCTTGACCTGATTGAGCAGGGCGTTCAGATCCACCGGTTTCTCGGCGGCGGTCACCGGCAGGGTGACCAGGGTAGCGCCCGCGATCAGCGAGGCGATGGCAAGTTTGATTCCTTTCATGATGCTTTCTCCGCAGTTTGAACCGGCAGCTTGATGAGGGCGGGAGGCGCCTGCTTCTTGGCGATGCGAAGGCCCTGTTCCACTGCACTGCGATACTCCTGGGGCAACTCTTCCCACTGGCGGGTCTTCTTGTTCCACATGCCGGTCTCGTTGCCATCCGGGGATTGGTAGAGCAGGGCGATGCGGCCGACGCGCAGGAACTCGTAGGTCTTCTCGTCCCCATCCTTGTCCAGGCTCGCCTTGTAGGCTTCGATGGTGCGGCTGAAGCCCTCCTCGATCTGGTAGGCCTCGAGGATCTTGCGGTACTTCTCGGAGATGGTGACGTCGGCCCGGTTCATGAGGTCGGTCAGGGCCGCCACGCGGTCCTCACGCTCCACCTTCTGGAACGGCAGGTCCAGGGCCACGAACTGATCGAGGGAGTCGATCATCTTGAGCATCAGGGGCACCACTTCGGTGCTGGTCTGGTCGATCTGGGCGATCTGCTTCTGCATGGAGGCGAGTTCGGCGCTCTGGGAGTCGACCATCTTGCCCACTTGCTCGTTGTAAGTGCGCAGACTGTCGACCTGGCGCAGGGCGGCCTTGTACTGTGCCAGGGCAGACTCGGCAGACTCGGCGTAGTTGTCGATCTTCTGCTGGGAAACTTTGGAGGCATTGTCGGTGGCGGCTTGAGCGTCCACTGCCTGACCGGCAGAGGCGGCACTCAGATTGAAGCTGGTCAGCAAGGCAGCCGAAATCAGGCTGCCGAGGAGCGCTTTCTTCATTGTAATTGTCCTTGTTTTCATAGAATTACCCTATCTCCGTAACTTCCTTGGGGCATGGGGCAAAGCCGGCCCGACCGGGCCGGCTTGTCATCTGCAGGTGAATTAGAACTTCTGGCTGTAGTCGAGGTAGTAGATGCGACCGTCGATGCTGTAGAGATCTTCGTTATAGGTGAAGCCATCGCTCTCGAGGGACGGGCCCGAGTTGAACATGTTCTTCACCCCGACCTGGATCTTGCCATCCCAGGGAGCATCCACGCCGACGTTCAGGTTCCAGGTGGTCTGGGACGCGATGTGGCCCACTTCCTCACCGGTATCGGCGATGTAGTCCTGGCTCTGGGAGTCGATGTAGTTCGCGCTCAGGTAGGTGTCCATGTTCCACCATTGGGGAACATTGACGCCCACACCGGAGCTGAAGCGCAGCTGCGGCAGGCCGTTCTGGCCGATCTTGTCGATGACGGGACCACCGGCGTACAGACCTTCCTTGTACTCGAGGATGTAGGTACCGCCCAGGTCGTAGCGGATGGTGGCGTAGTTCAGGTCGTACTTGTAGTCCACCTTCAGATCAAGACCCGAGGTCTTGAGGGTCCCCAGGTTGACCATGGGCGCGATGGCGCCGCTGATCTTGCCCTGGCTGTTGCGGGTGATGTAGCTGGAGCCGCCGCTGTTCAGCTCGTCATAGATGACGGACTGCAGGGAGTTCAGCTGGATCACGTCCTCGATCTTGATGGTGTAGTAGTCCAGGGAGAGGTTCAGGTCATCCACCGGGCTGTAGGCCACCCCGAAGTTCCAGGTGTCCGCGGTCTCTTCCTTCAGCTCCTCGTTGGAGGTACGGGTGGTGTCGTACTGGCGGTTCGGGCAGTCGGCAGCGGAGATGCCGTTGGCCTCGCAGTAGACATAGTCCTTGGCCGAGTCGGCGGAGTAGGAGTCAGCCGAGTAGAGGTCGCTCAGGCTGGGGGCGCGGAACGAACGGGACCAGGAGGTGCGCAGCATCAGGTTGTCCAGCGGCTGGTAACGCAGGCTCGCCTTGGGGGAGAAGGCGCTGCCGAAGTCGCTGTACTTGTCGAAGCGACCGGCCACGTTCAGCTCGATCTGCTCGGTGATGGGCACCAGGGACTCGATGTAGGCGGCAGTCACGTCACGCACGCCACCGGAGGAGTTGCCTGCGGAGCCGATGATGTTGCCGGCTTCGGACTGGGCGTCGTATTTGTCGGCATAGACCCAGTCGTTGTACTCGGCACCGGCATACCAGCTGACCGGACCGGCCGGCAGTTCACCCATGTCCCACTGGACACCGGCGTACCACTGGTAGAAGTCCATGGTGGAGCGGCGGCTGGTGTCGGCGGCCATGGAGGCCGTGGTGGAGGCGTCGAACTCGCCACCGACGAACTTGCCGTCGGCGACCGCCTGCTGGGCGGCGGACTTCAGTACGTAACCGGTGCCGTTCTCCTTGTTGTCGGTCTTGGAGTACATGTAGCCGGCGTTCCACTGCATGTCGCCGACGCTTTCAGTGGTGATGGTACCCTCGAAGCCCAGGTTCATGCTGCCGGTCATGTCGGTGACCAAGTTGTCGCGGGGGCCGACGTTGTTGAAGCGGTAGTAGGCATAGGCAGCTTCACCCAGCCCCTGGGTGGCGGCGGCATCCAGGCCGTTGTCGGCGAAGAACTGGGCGTTCTTCGGGTTGGCCGGATCGATGGTGAAGGCGCCGGCGGCAGGGGCGAAGCGGCCGAAACTCTCGACCCGGGAGCCGATGAGCTGCGGCACGAAGTCGACGTTGTCGTTGATGTGATAGCGACCGTTCACGTACAGGGTGTCACGGCTGCGGGAGGCCGTGGTGGCCTTGACCTGGCCGTAGTTGAAGTTACAGCCGCCCTCGAACCCGACGAAGGGCTCCTTGCATGAGCCGTCGGCATTGGTGGCGCCGGCCAGGGGGCCGTATTTCCAGATGGGGTCGCCGTTGGCGTCAAGACCCGTGATCCCTTCCACGTTGCGGCCGAAGAGGTTGGGGGAGTCGTTGCCCTGTTTGGCAAGATAGTCACGATCACGGGCGTAGATGACGTCCTTCTTGTCGTGCTCGTAGACCGCCATCAGGGAGCCCTTCTCGCCGGCCACCCCTGCCACGATGGAGCCGCTCTTCTCGTCGCCGCCCTCTTCGCTCGGGGAGCCAATGCGGCCCTGGAAGTCCAGCCCTTCGTAGCCCTCTTTGAGCACCACGTTGATCACGCCACCAATGGCGTCGGAACCGTAGATGGCGGAGCCGCCGTCCAGGTTGACCTCGACCCGCTCAACGGCGGCCATGGGGATGGTGTTGAGGTTGATGGAGGTGCCGCCCATGGTGGGGGAGCCCGCCACCCGCTTGCCGTTCAGCAGGACCAGAGTACGCTCTGAACCCAGGCCGCGCAGGCCGACGGTGGCTTGGGACTGGAAGGAGCTGCCGGAGGCCGGGGAGACGCCGCCAAAGGAGTTATAGGAGGCCTGCTTGAGGTAATCGGCGACGGTCTGCTGACCGGATTGCTCGATCTTCGCCTTGGTCACGGAGACGACCGGGGTGGCGCCTTCCACATCGACTCGGGAGATCCGCGAGCCGGTGACCTTGATTTTTTGCAGTTTTTCGACGTTCTGGCCCTCTTCGGCCAGGACAGGGGTGGCCACTACTGCCGCGCTCGCCAAGGCAAACGCTACGGCAGCAGAGAGTCTGCTTTTCCTAAGCATCGCTAGTATCCTTCCTGATTGTTTATTGTTTGCTTCCATTACCGCCCTCGTTGGAGCGGTGCGTAAGGCTTATCAAGGTTTGGTGATGGACGTCAAATGGAGCGGCGGGGATGGGGGCAGTAGAGGGAATTAGATGGGAATATGCACTTGATGGAATATTTTTGGCGTTTTATTCCGTAAATGCCGCGTCAACTTATGTAAAGATGTTGTTAGGTTCGATTTTTACAATTTTATTGATTATTTTTGAACTTATCGATAAGTCGCTTGTCACTCCAGTGTCGATATCGAGAAAGCGGTTTTTTGTAGTATTTTCATCTGCTTTTGTGGCGAGAGCGTTTTCCGGGGAACGGAGGGTGGGGGCGGCTATCCCTCTTCTATAGGTAAATAAGAAAGCAGTCCGACTTACCGTTAACTTGTTGATTTTGTTCTGCTTGATATGGATTAAAACACCTGTGTAATTAATTTTTTAATAATTAAAATCGAGTTGGACGGGTAGGCGTAGCAGTTTTTTATATTGAAGTTGGGTTTTTTGGAAAAAATCATCCGCGGGATATGCTGCGGGGGGACATTCCCGGTCGCAGACCGGGTTCTACTTGATTTTTGTTGCAGAGCTTTTACAGTGACCGAGCCGGATTGTCTGTCAATGCCAGTCAATTCAGTGAGTAATGCCAGGTAAGGATAGGCCCGTCACCGGATGTGACTGGCCATAAAAGAACAACAAGGACGAGGTTCCACCATGCTGTCGTATTTCCTACGTCGGATGCTTTTGATCATCCCGACGTTTCTCGGTATCACCCTGCTCGTCTTCACCATCACCCGCTTCGTGCCGGGCGGCCCGGTCGAGCGCATGCTGCTGCAGGCGCAGGTCTCGCAAAACGAGTCAGGCCGCTCCAGTGGCAGCAAGGGGGCGCAGGCACTCTCCGACGAACAGATTGAAGAGCTCAAGGCGTTCTACGGTCTCGACAAGCCCATGCTGGTCGCCTACTGGGACTGGTTGCAGAAGCTGGCGGTGCTGGATCTCGGGGAGTCGACCCGTTATTACGAGCCGGTGTGGGATCTCATCAAGGAGAGGTTGCCGGTGACCGCCTTCTTCGGGCTCGCCACCTTTCTGCTGAGTTATGCCGTCTCCATCCCGCTCGGGGTGGCCAAGGCGCTCAGGCACAACAGCCGCTTCGATTCCCTGAGCTCCATGCTCATCTACATGGCCTATGCGCTGCCCGCCTACGTGGTGGGGATCTTCCTCATCACCGTCTTTGCGTTCCATCTGGAGTGGTTGCCCATGGGGGGCTTCCCGGGGGACGAGTTTGACGGGATGGAGAGCAGCTGGGATCAGATCCGCACCGTCTTCGCCCACGCGCTGCTGCCGCTCATCGCCTACGCCATCGGGGATTTCGCCATCCTCACCATGACCATGAAGAACAGCCTGATGGAGAACCTGTCGGCGGATTATGTGCGCACCGCCGTGGCCAAGGGGTTGCCGTTTCGCAAGGCGGTGACCGATCACGCCATGCGCAACAGCCTGATCCCCATCGCGAGTCACTTAGGGTCGGTGCTCACCGTCTTCTTCGGGGGCTCCTTCCTCATCGAGACCATCTTCAACATCGACGGCATCGGCCTGCTCGGTTACGAGGCCATCGTCGAGCGGGATTACCCCACCGTCATGGGCATTCTGGCCATCACCTCCATGCTGATGCTGGTGGGCAACATTGTCTCCGACATCTGCGTTGCCCTGGTCGATCCTCGCGTGCGGTTTGGAGAGTGAGCATGAACCTGAATCCGGTAACTCTGAAAAAACTCAAGCGCTTCAAGTCGATAAAGCGCGGCTACTACTCCTTTGTCATCTTTTCGGTCCTGGTGGTCATCTCTCTGCTGGCGGAATTGCTGGTCAACAGCCGGGCCCTGGCGGTGAGCTATCAGGGGGAGCTCTATTTCCCCACCTATGGGGACGTGATCCCGGGCCAGCACTTCGGGCTCGACTACGAGTACGAGACCAACTACCGCCAGCTCAAGAGCCAATTTGCGAAGGAAGGGAAGGGGGATTGGGTGTTGCTGCCCCTGGTCCCCTGGAACCCCTATGAGCAGGACTTCAAGGAGGAGGCCTATCCGCCCTATGCCCCGAGCCTGGTGGAGCGCCACTTCCTCGGCACCGACACCAGCGGTCGCGACGTATTGGCACGGCTGGTCTACGGCTTTCGCATCGCCATCGGCTTTGCCTTCATCGCGCTGGTGGCGAGCTATGTCATCGGGGTCAGCATCGGCTGCATGATGGGGTTCCTCGGCGGTCGATTCGATCTCCTGATGCAGCGTTTCATCGAGATCTGGTCCCAGGTGCCCTTCCTCTACGTCATCATGATCCTGGTCTCCCTGGCCAAGCCGAACTTCGGCCTGTTCGTCGGCATCAACGTGCTGTTCGGCTGGATGGGGATCACCTGGTACATGCGCACCCTCACCTACAAGGAGCGGGCACGGGACTACGTGATGGCGGCGCGGGCCCAGGGGGCGAGTACCCGGCGCATCATCTTCAACCATATTCTGCCCAATACCCTGATGATGATCGTCACCCTGGCCCCGTTTGCCGTGGTGGGCAACATCTCCACCCTGACGGCGCTGGACTACCTGGGCTTTGGCCTGGCGCCGCCGACCCCGAGCTGGGGGGAGCTGCTCTCCCAGGGGATCAACAACCTCGACGCCATCTGGATCGTGAGTTCGGTGGTGGCGGCGGTGAGCCTGGTGCTCATCATGGTCTCCTTCATCGGGGAGGCCATCCGGGAGGCGTTCGATCCGCGCAAATTTACCCGTTATCAGTGAGCGGTGGCGCCTTGCCAGGGCACATCGACAGGACCCTTAATGAAGACGCCCCCAGTGCAGGGGCATGACCAGGAAGTCAAACATGAACAATAAAATCAAATGGACAGGTGCTCTCTTTCTGCTGTTGAACGGATCCTGGGTGTGGGCGGCCAGCCTGCCCGCGGATCTGACGTGGGAGACCAACGACACCGACCCTGTGTTCGCCTCTCCCAAGGCGCTGCCCGGCGGCAACCTCAATCTCTTCGTCGACAGCTTCCCGCTGACGTTTCGCACCGTGGGGCCGGATTCCAACGGCTCGTTCCGCTCCTTCATCCTCGACAACCAGATGAGGCTCATCAGCTTCCATCCCAACACGGGCAACCCCATTCCGGCCCTGGCGAATGCCTGGGCCATCGCGCCGGACAGCCAGACCGTCTATTTCAGGCTCGACCCGCGCGCCAAGTGGTCCGACGGCAAGCCGGTCACCGCCGATGACTACACCTTCGGCTACGAGATGATGCGCTCCAAGGACATCAAGGGCCCCTGGTTCAACAACTACTACACCACCGAGGTGGTGGCGGTGGAGAAGATTGACGACCACACCATCCTGGTCAAGGCGGGCAGCCGCAAGGCCAAGCTCGATCTCCTCAACACCACCGAGCTGTGGCCCCAGCCCAAGCACTACTACAAGATGGGCCCGAACTGGGTAAAGCAGTACAACTGGGCCGTGGTACCCACCACGGGCCCCTACGTGATGAGCGACGTGAAGAAGGGCAAGTCCGTCACCTTCAGCAAGCAGAAGGAGTGGTGGGCAAAAGACGATCGCTACAACCAGCACAGGTTCAACCTCGACACCATCAAGGTGCAGGTGATCCGCGACCACAACATCGCGTTCCGCCACTTCCTCAAGGGGGAGCTGGACACCTTCGAGATGATCCTGCCCAACTGGTGGCATGAGAAAGCGGTCACCCCGGAGTACAAGCAGGGATACGTGCAGAAGGTGATGGCCATGACCGACACCAAGCAGGGGGGGCAGGGGGTTCACCTCAACGTGGCCAATCCCAAGCTGGCGGATCTCAACGTGCGGCTCGGCATCCAGCACGCCTTCAACATCGACAAGATGATAGAGACGGTGCTGCACGGCGACTATGACCGCGCTACCACCTTCGGCTCTGGCTTCGGGGCCTTCACCGACATCGCGCTGCCAGAGCGGGCCTACGACATCGCCAAGGCACGGGAGTACTTCGCCAAGGGTGGTTACGGCAAGCAGGGACCGGACGGCATCCTGCAAAACGACAAGGGAGAGCGGCTCACCCTGGCCCTCACCTACACCAGCCAGGAGCACTCCAAGCGGCTGACCGTGCTCAAGGAAGAGGCCAAGAAGGCGGGCCTGGATCTGGAGCTCAATCTGGTGGATGGCGCCACCGGCTTCAAGGTGATGCTGGAGAAGAAACACGAGGCGGCCTGGCTTGGCTGGGGGGGTGGCGGTCTCTATCCGCAATACTGGGAGTCCTTCCACTCCGACAACGCCAACAAGCCCCAGACCAACAACCTGTTCAACGTGGCTGACAAAGAGCTCGACAGCCTGATCGACGCCTACAACGTCGAGTTCGACATGGACAAGCGGGCCGCGCTTTCCCACCAGATCCAGCAGCGGATCTATGATCTCGCCATCTTCGTGCCCGGCGTTCAGCTCAACTACGTGCGAGCCAGCAGCTGGCGCTATGTGATGCTGCCGGAGGTGCCCGCCACCCGCAACACCCCGGATCTGCTCTACTGGCCCATGGATGGCTACCCCCACAGCAGTGGCGGCCTGCTCTGGATCGATCCCAAGGTGAAGGAGGAGACCCAGAAGGCCAAGGCTGACGGCAAGGCGCTGGCCCCCATCACCCTGATCGACAAGACCTATGCACATCATTGATGTGGCCCAGAAGGGAGCAGCAGTCATGCCCAACACACAGGCCACCGCCCCCGGCACCAAAGATCATGAGGGGCAGTCTCTGTCCCCCATCCTCGAGGTGCGGGATCTCGAGGTGGAGTTCGCCGTCGACGACGGCAAGATCAAGGTGCTCGACGGGGTCAGCTTCCAGGTCGCCCCGGGCAAGACCCTGGGGATAGTCGGCGAGTCCGGCTGCGGCAAGAGCGTCACCTCGCTGGCCATCATGGGGTTGCTGCCAAGGCCTCACGGTCAGGTGGTAGGGGGCTCCATCCGCTTTCAGGGGGAGGAGCTGCTCAATCTGCCGCCGGAGCAGATGTACAAGGTGCGCGGCAACCGTATCTCCATGATCTTTCAGGAGCCCATGACGGCCCTCAACCCGGTGCAGACGGTCGGCGATCAGTTGATGGAGGTGTTTCGCCTCCACCGCCCCGATTACAGCAAGGCCCAGCGCCGTGACGCCGCCATCGCCATGTTGCAGAAGGTGGGGATCCCCGAGCCTGCCCAGCGTTTCGCGGCTTATCCCCACAATCTTTCCGGCGGCATGCGCCAGCGGGTGATGATCGCCATGGCGCTGGCCTGCGAACCTGCCCTGCTCATCTGCGACGAGCCGACCACGGCGCTCGATGTGACCATCCAGGCCCAGATCCTGGATCTGATGAAGGAGCTGCAAGCCCAGACCGGCATGGCCATCATCTTCATCACCCACGATCTCGGGGTGGTGGCGGAGCTGTGCGACGAGGTGGTGGTGATGTATGCCGGGCGTGCGGTGGAGCGGGCCGATATCTATGAACTGTTTGACCACCCGCGCCATCCCTATACTCATGGTCTGATGGCCTCGATCCCGCGTCTGGAAGATGTGCCAAAGAGCCTGCTCAAGACCATCAAGGGTCAGGTGCCCGCCCTGCACGAGATGCCGGCGGGGTGCCGTTTCTCCAACCGCTGCCCCCATGCCACGCCCCTTTGCGTGGAGACCATACCGATGACCGAGCAGTTGAGCGAACGCCACGGGGTGGCCTGCCACCACTGGAAGGAGGTGAGCCTATGAACGGCCTGGTGTGGGGACGGGGTGTCGCAGGGCAGCCAGGCGGCGGGAAGGCGACCAGGTCGTCTGCTGCCATGAATCGTCGGGGATGGAAGTCATGACCAGCTTGTTGTCGGTAAGCAATTTAAAGCAGCATTTCAAGATGGGTGGCGGTTTCTTGCGCAAGCAATACACCGTCTACGCGGTGGATGGCATCAGCTTTGATCTCAGGCAGGGGGAGACCCTTGGCCTGGTGGGAGAGTCGGGATGCGGCAAGTCCACCCTGGGGCGTTCGTTGCTCAAGCTGTTCGAGCCGAGCGCCGGCTCCATCACCTTCGAGGGGCGTGACATCACCCACCTCTCGCCCAAGGAGATGCGATCCCTGCGTCAGGAGATGCAGATCGTGTTCCAGGATCCCGCAGAATCCCTCAACAGCCGCCACACGGTGGGGCAGATCCTGGAGGAGCCCTTCATCATCCACGGCAAGGGCAACGCCGAACAGCGCCGGACATGGGTGCAGGAGCTGCTGGAGAAAGTCGGCTTGCCCGGCAGCGCGGTGGATCGCTATCCCCATGAGTTTTCTGGCGGCCAGCGCCAGCGCATCGGCATCGCTCGCGCCATCGCCCTCAAGCCCAAGCTGCTGGTGTGTGACGAGGCGGTGTCGGCGCTCGACGTGTCGGTGCAGTCCCAGATCGTGAACCTGCTGCTCAATCTGCAGCGGGAGATGAACCTCGCCATCATCTTCATCGCCCATGACCTGTCGGTGGTCAAGCACATCTCGGACAGGATTGCGGTGATGTATCTGGGCCGGATCGTCGAGCTGGCCGAGGCCCAGGCACTCTACCTGGCACCGCGCCATCCCTATACCCAGGCGCTCATCTCCGCCATTCCGGTGCCGGATCCGCGGCGGCGCAGCCAGCGCATCCTGCTGACGGGGGATGTGCCGTCCCCCATCTCGCCGCCGAGTGGCTGCCATTTTCACCAGCGCTGCCCCCATGCAACGGATCTGTGCCGCACCCGCTCGCCCGCCCTTGAGGCGTGCGGCGGGCAGGGGCATCAGGTGGCCTGCCATTTCCCCTTGCCCGTGCAGGAGGCGGTGCCGTTGGGAAAGGCGATATGATGCCGGCGCCCGCCGCGTCGCGACCGGCATCGCTGCAAGGTGGCACCGAGGAGGCGCAATAAAGGCGGATACGGGATAAAAAAATGGGGCCTGCGGGCCCCATCTTCATGGTTGGAGTTCAGGTTTGGCCGTGGAATATCTGGCCCGGGCAGGACAGCGCCCCGATGGGGGTGGCTGCTGTGTGGATTGCTGAGTTGTTTTGTAGTTTTATTACGTTTCCAATTTCAACTTCCGGACAGGCGATATCAGGCGCCATAACGGAAGTAGTAATTGCGGGTTGCAGGCGCATAAGTGTCTTTCTCTTCAGCACCTTTCTTGCTGGTTGCACCCTTCAGGTGGAACAGCACTGCCAGATTCTCGAACATATGATGACCTCGTTTCTCTGTGGTTCATGGGTTGTGTGACCTTGGTCACGTTCTGATCCTAGGGGGATATGTGAGCTGGATCAACTTTTTGTGTTGTAAATTTACATAAATCATGGAAAAGGTTTTCAAATGCAGACCTGTTCATGGATACGATTTCAAGCCAGGGCCGCGCGTGGAATCGGGGATATGAGAGAGGTGGCCGAGGAGGGAGCACAAAAAAGATGCCCCGCACGGGGCGGGGCATCGGTATGGTCGTGAGCTGGCTTACTTGGCCGGGATATGTTCCAGCACGTGAACCAGCAGTTGCCAGAAACGCTCGACCGCCGGGATGTGTACCTTCTCCCCCGGTGCGTGGGCGCCACGGATGGTCGGGCCGAAGGAGACCATGTCCCAGTCCGGGTAGGCGCTCTTGAACAGACCGCACTCGAGGCCTGCATGGATCACCATGACGTTCGGCATCTCGCCAAACAGGGTCTGGTAGCTGCTTCGCACCAGCGCCATGACCGGTGAGTCAACGTTCGGGGCCCAACCCGGGTAGGCGCCGGTGAACTCGCAGCTGGCGCCGGCCAGGGTGAACAGGGAGCGGGTCATCTGCTCGATGTTCTCGCGACCGGAATCGATGAGGGAGCGGATCAGGCACTGCACATAGACTTCCCCCTCGAGTGTCTTGATGACACCCAGGTTGGTGGAGGTCTCGGTCACACCCGGGATGGCGTCGCTCATGCGCATCACCCCGTTCGGGCAGGCCATCAGGGCATCCAGCAGGCGGCTTTGCAGGGACTCGCTCATGAGCTGGGCCGGTTTCTCCCGGGCGGTGAGCAGCACAGTGAGGTTGGCCTCGGTGGCGGCCAGCTCGCTCTGATAGATGCCGGCGTAGCGGTCCACCAGGGCCTTGAAGTCAGCCACGCTGGCGGCGGGCACCAGCAGGCTGGCACGGGCCTCGCGGGGGATGGCGTTGCGCAGGGTGCCGCCGCTGAGATCGCCAAGGCGCACCCCCAGCGGTTCGGCAGCCTTGAGCAGACGGACCAGCAGCTTGTTGGCGTTGCCGCGGCCACGATGGATGTCGACCCCGGAGTGGCCGCCGCGCAGGCCCTTGACCTGCAGCTCGAAACCTTCACCCTCGGTGGCAGCGACCAGCTCCAGGGGGAAGCGGATATTGGCATCCACCCCGCCGGCGCAGCCCATGTAGACCTCGCCATCCTCTTCGGAGTCGGTATTGAGCAGGATCTCGCCCTCCAGCCAGCCCGCTTCCAGACCGAAGGCGCCGGTCATGCCGGTCTCCTCGTCGGTGGTCAGCAGCACTTCCAGCGGGCCGTGCTTGATGGTCTTGTCGGCCAGCACGGCCAGGCAGCCCGCCATGCCCATGCCGTTGTCGGCACCCAGGGTGGTACCACGGGCGGTGACCCATTCGCCATCGATGTAGGCATCGATGGGATCGGTGGTGAAGTCGTGCTGGGTGTCGGCGTTGGCCTGGGGCACCATGTCGATGTGGGCTTGCAGCACCACGGCCTTGCGGTTTTCCATCCCCGGCGTGGCCGGTTTCTTGATGATGATGTTGCCGACGGCATCTTGCTTGACCGCCAGGCCTTCTCCCTGGGCCCATGCGACGATCCAGGCGCTCAGTTGGGCTTCGTGCTTGGAGGGGTGGGGGATGGAGCAGATCTGCTCGAAGAATTGCCAAATCAACTTGGGAGACAGAGAACTGAGCTGTGCCACGTCGGGACTCCTTACCAGCATGGAAAATGTCGGGCCCCACTCTGCGGGCCGGGGAAGAGGATAACGATAATACAGTCAATCACGCAAAAATGTGAGCGATCAGCGCAAATGACGCTCTGCTTGTGCTGGGAAAGGGAGCATGTATGGCGAACTTCACTACCTGCCTTATTTGTGTCAGCACAACATCAATTTTGTGATGTCAGTCACAAAAATATTGTCTTTTGGGCGCCGGGTGGTAAATTAGCCGCCGTGGCCAGCCCACTTGTCAGGATGACAATCAATGCCTCCAGGGAACCGAAGCAAAGCAAGTGCGCCTCCATGGAACCGAGTGTCAGTTCAAGGATGTGAACCCGCATTAAGGTACGTAACTTGTTAAGCAATCAGGAGTTTATGATGTCAGGCAGCAATTCAACCTATTGGTTTGCCCAATCTCTCTATACCCAGGGCTTCAACTACCCGAATCCCTACGCCACCCGCCGTTAAGGCTCGCAGGCGTCACAGGTAACAGCAGCAGGTGCGTGAGGATCCTCTCCTCCCCCTGCTATTTTTTTGCCCGAATGTCATGGCATTTGTCTCAAACGGCCAACCTGTCGGTGTCGCCGGAGCCCTCCCAAAAGGGCGACAGAGCGGGAGATGGCGGACATTTCCTGTTTTTCGCATACGTTTGCCGCTCAATTTATCCATAAAGAGTGCTATCATACCGGCCCAACAGCCGGCCCGAGCTCGGGAGTCCACCCGAGATGGCCGCCAGCTACACCCCATCCCTGTTCGTATTGCATCCGTTTTTGCCGCCGAGGCGTCAGCCCCGAGGCCGTAAAAGTGCAAGCAAAATTCGGGAAACGGGGTGCCAGAATTGACCTGAACCCGTCTCTATTGCCGGGTTCTCGCCTCATAAGTGATTGCTTTATAACTCGTTGAGATCGATAGCATGCCAAAAAAGTTCTATGCTCTTTGGTGCGCTGGTTTATTGGTTATTTTATTTGATGTAAATCAACAGTTTATTGTTGTTCGCTGAGGTGATGATGGTCTCGGTGGCGGCAAAGTGGCGGCAGGGGATTTGATGATCGAGAGTGGCGGCAGAGCGTAGATCCGTTGCGCTTTCCATCAGATTTCTCGAGTCACCTCAATGAAGAAGACAGGAAGATATTGTTTTCCTGTCTTCTTACACCTCAATCCCACCACCTTTTAGATCAATACGTTATCTGCCTGGGTAGTCAAAGCATTGCTTTTGTCTATTTTGGCCTGCTCTTCTTGGGCTTTGAAATCGTTGTATGTATCTTTATCAAAGAGGGACATACTTTCGATTTCTTTGGCTGGTATCACTACTCGGAATGAGTTTATTGATAGTGTGTTTGGGCCCATTGGGATGCCTGAAAGCAAGCCGCGTTTAGAGTAATGATCGTGGTAGTTGGTTGTAAGATGCAGGGTCAACTCATCTTTATCCCTGAACCCGCTCATGATTGGGAGGAGTTCAATGTATTCAACAGACCCGTTCTCTAAGGCCGGCATGGTTAAAACACCAATGTAAACCTTACGGCTAGATAGCGTGACCACGAGTGGGAAGCGGGTGGAGGCTGCGTAAACTAGTAGACTTTCTTCTGGGCTGTGGCGGACGTTCTGGCTCAACCAGTTAGCCCTAGTTATTGGGTCATTAAAGCGGTAGCGACTGAGCATACCACAGGCACCTGCAATCGCTGTTGATACCGCGATCCAAGCAAAGGTCTTCAATACCTCATAGTTAATCAAGGCCTTTTCGACAGGCACTAGCTTCTCAATATCTTGTTTAACAAACCCTAATGTATTGGCAATCCACCTTAGTAGGCCAAAGTAGCTCATCCCAGATGTCACAAACCATCCTGCGACTAGGAATACTCCACCCCAAGATGCCACATAAAAATAAGCGTCCCATCCATTGGAACGCTTATATCTATATCGAGTTTTTGGAGACCTGCTTGCGAAGATGTACCCACAAATTAAGGCGATAGCAATGTAAATCGGGGCCATTTAATTCGCATGACTCCTTGACCTAGGCGGTTCAGTAGAGATGTCCTTGAATCCTTTGATCAGATCAACCAAATCTTGCTGAACGTCCGGGTTTTCCATGTTCATGGATACTACGCCATCTTTAGATACGATGACTTTAGTGTTGTTGGCTGCGATGACCTTAGCAAGGTTGTCAACCGGAGCCCTATCTAAGCGTAATAAATAGTATTTGATGAAATCTGACATGATCCAACCCTCCTCTGCACATTCCACAGCTTTCAGACCTAGTGGTTAGTGCTCCCTGCTGTAGGTACATACAGGGGCTCTATCGGTGTCTTTGCACCGTTCTTGTGCACAACATATAGTGGTCACTTTATAAGTATTGCACTATATGTAGTTTGATATGCGTTTTTAGAGGCACAAAACCCCACTTTTAAGCGGGGCTTGGCGAAAGTGGTTACTCACAGCGTCTGTTGATAACCTGTATATAACTTTATTTGTTATCTTGAGTATATCCCTTACCCCTAGAAATAATCAAGGCAGCCCGATGTAACTTTGAACAACCACAGTTCAAAAATGAGAGGTAGATTGGTTAACTTGACTGAACCGAAAGGGCTTCAAATGGGGCTGTTTTGCGTTCCTTTTCTCTATGGTGCAGGATGAATGACCTTGTTACTCCGGTAGTTCTTCAAGCTTCACTTCGAGTTGGATGCGGTTGGTATAGCCCTGGTTGGTGAGGTCGTGCACCACCTGGGTGAGCAGCCAGTCGGCCTCGTCAATCTGGGGCTTGAACCCTCTGACGGTGGTGGGTTGCTCCGGGTAGAGTTCAGGGCGTCCCATCGCCAGGGTGATTTGGAAGTCGGCCACGCCGCGTTGCAGCTTCTCCCACTCAGCCCGGGCGGCCCGCATGGCATTTGCCTGGCTGGCATAGACATGCCGTAGCTCTTTGACGTTCTCGCTGCTACCGACCAGCAGTTCGTTCTCTTGCTTGTTGACCATGACCCCCGGGGGCAAGGGCCGTTCCGGCGATGGCTTGCTCTTCTTTTTGCGCTTCACCTCGACTCGCTTCTTTTCCGCCTCCTTGTTGTCTTGCCAGTAGGCGGTCACGCCGGTGTAGGCATCCCGGTCGGCAACCGAGAAGCGGTGTTGATCGCCATCCCGACGGGTGATGGTGATGGCCGGCAGAGGCTGACCGCTGACGGTGGTTCCCTGGCCTGCTTTGATAAACAGCAGGCGGCCATTCTTGACGGTGGCAATGCCATCGCACTGACCAGCCAGGCGGGTGAGGAAGGCGAGATCGCTCTCGTTGGCCTGGTCGATGTGGTCGATCAGCTGGCCCTTGAGTGAGTCACCCACGCAGGGAGTGAGTTGGTAGCGGGCGGCGACCTGGCTGACGATGCCGCTGACGGTTGTCTGGTGCCAACTTTGCTCACGCAGCTTGTTCATGCCGCCGCGCAGGTCGGCTGACTTGCCCCGTATGGTGAGCACATCCGGGGCCCCGCCGTGCTCCACCTCGTCGATTTTGTAGGTGCCCTTGTCGACTAAGGCCTGGCCTTGCCAGCCAATGAGGGCGCGCAGGGTAGCGCCCCGGCGTGGCATATCGAGCTGGCCGTCGCTGTCATCGAGGGTGATCTCGATGGTGTCGGCGGTGAAGCCCCGGTTGTCGGTGATGGTCAT
>NZ_JBFOCW010000028.1:0-4808 GCF_040908005.1 Aeromonas sp. s1(2024)
CCTTCTCTTGAAGGGCGCCCTTTTTTATCTTCTTCTTGCATTGCCCTCCCCCTCGTCTGCGCCCATCCACCCAAAAATCCCCCATAAAAAAAGCGGCAGATTGCTCTGCCGCTTTTGCCCAGCCCGCTTGGCTGTTACTTGTTGATATCCAACATGTTGTTTTGCAACATGAAATCGATCACCTGGTTGGCAGTCGTCCCTGAACCGCCCGTCAGGGTGTCGAAGGTGTGGTTCATCAGCACTATCTCCTGGGTCACCGGCGCGGCACTGCTCTCCTTGACCTGCAGGTGCACCCCTTCATTGTCCTGGAACACCGAGAGCAGACTCTTCAGGTCAGTCGTACTGTGAGAACCATCGTGATCCAGCAGATCGCTCAGATCCAGCTTGTCTTCTTCCAAACGGTTGATGGTGCCTGACCCCTTGTTGAAGTCCATGATGTAATCCTTGGTCAGGGAGCCGGATACTGTATCCCCCTGATTCCAGACGAAGGTATCTGAACCGCCGTCACCACGCATTACATCATTGCCTAGCCCGCCGATCAGGATATCGTTCCCCAGACCGCCGCGCAGCCCATCGTTATGACTGCCGCCATCGATGTAGTCGTCACCGGTACCGCCAAACAGGATATCGGAACCTGACTGCCCGTAGATCTTGTCATTGCCGCTGCCACCATTGACCACATCCGCTTTGCTACTGCTGACATCAACACTCAGCAACAGACCGTCGCCATCGAGCATGGCATCGGCACCAGACAAGCTGCCTGTCATGATGTGATGAGCCTTGAGCTGATTTACCGTCAGTTGCAACGAATCGTCGGTACCGAATCCATCAGCCCCGGTTTTGCCTGCATAAATCACATCATTACCGCTGCCGGTTTCGATATGGTCATTGCCTGCACCGCTGCTGACGATCTGGTCGGCACTCCCTTTGTTGTAGCTGGTACCGGCATGTATGTGGTCGGTACCGCCGTTACTGGTAGTGACTTCGCCCAGCAGATTACCGCCGAAGGAAACATCAAGACGGTCAGGATTAGCTGCTCTCTCGCCATTGCGTACCACGATGGAGTCGTTGAGGTCAGTACCATCTACCGTCAGCGGCAGATGAACCGGAACCCCGTTGCTGTCCACCGGATTGACGCTGATGGTTAAGGTGCTGTTGGTGGTATCGCCATCGCCATCGCGCACGCTGTAGCTGAACACCTCGCGTGCATCAGCCGGGATCTGGCTGCCATTCTTGGTGACCTGATAGGTATAGGCACCGTTGGCCAGAATGGTCAGTACCCCGTACAAACCGACTACCTGGGTACCCGCACCATTGGTATAGGTGGTCGAACTGCTGCCGACCCCGTAGCCAATGACACTCAGACCACCATCAGCACCGGCAAGATCGTTGGCCAGCACATTACCTGTGGTCTGTGGCAGCTGATAACCAGACCCTTCCACCAACTTGACGATCAGATCGAAGCTGTTGCTGGCATTTTCGTTGGTGTAGATAGTCTTCACCACATTGCCACCTGCATCACGGAAACCCAGCACCTCGAGACTGTAGACCTTGCCTTCAAAGTTGAAGCTCGCGGTCGCAGTTCCGATAGTGATGATATCTCGCGGATCGGCCCAATCGTTCGGCGTTTCGTTGTGATTGAAATTGATGGTCACAGTCACTGGTGTCACTCTGCCCATGGAGTCGGTAACCGAGAAGGTTGCCTGCATGGTTACAGTGTTGATAGCCGTACCGGAGGAAACCGGATAATTGTAGTGGGTGAAAGTACCCAGTTTGATCTCTTCGTTGAGCGGGATCTCTCCGTTCAAGGCCGCATCGTTATCGGCAAAACCATAACCCGATTTATTTTCATTTTTTCCACCCCAGCGAATTTGATCCTTCGCTGTATCATTATCAGGGCCGTCAAAATGCTCCAGATTTTTACCGCCAGAAACATTAATCCATGAAGCCTCGACACCAGAAAACAGGAAGGTATCAACTACAACATCGACTTTCGCATCATCGACCACTGCAACCGGCACATCGTCACGCACAGCCAAGTCAAACGAACCGGTGGCAGTCTCAGCTCCAGATTTGCTTACCTCATAGTTGACGGTAAAGCGCAGTTCGTCCTGGCTGGTCAACACGGTGCTCTGACCATCCACTGTATGGCTAAGCGGCTTGAGCAGAGTAAAGGTGTAGCTCGGTGGGTTGGCACTGTTATCCACTGTCACAGTAAAGGCCACATTGGCGGGGTTGTTACCAAAGTACCCTTTGAGCCCGGCGCCATCCTGAACAATATTGACCGGCTGACCATCAATGCCCGTCACCCCGCTCAGACCCGTGATGCCAACAAGTTTGAGTTGTACGCCAGAGACATTGCCACCACTGCCATCCGTCACCTGCAGCGACTGAGTCACAGAAAGCGGACCGCTAGCAGGCATACCCACAGGCTCAGGCAAGTGTGCATTTCCGCCAGACAAACCATCCTCATCAACCAGCCCATTGCCCAGTCGCACAGAGAGATCGTTGTCAGTAATGGTTCCGGCTCCGGTCGCACCACCTACAGTCAGAGTCAAGGTTTCTGTCTGTTCTACCAGCTTGTCATTCACTGTCGGCACTGACACGGTAAAGCTCGTCACACCGGCTGGTACTGAGATTTTGCCTGTGCTGCTGTTATAGGTAACACCGTGACTGAACTGCAGAGTTCCCCAGTCAGAGTTAGAGGCAGCATGAGTACCACTACCCGCGATTGAGAGGCTGTACTCAGTCGCCACATTAGTCGCACCACTCAAGGTCACAACATGCTGCAAGGTAGCCCCTTCAACCACAGTGGCACTCGATACGCCGGTTACATCAGGGCGCGCCAGCGGGTTGACAGCAAAGCTGCCTTGCGAGCTGTCACCGTCCCGATCATAGGCCTTGAAGGTGAAGTCAATGTCGCCATCACCAACCGGGCGCTGCATCTCTGCATACTGGAAGAACTCCCACTTGCCCGTTGCAGGCGTGAATTGCATCTTGAAGATCAAGCTGCCATCACTGGCCTTGCCAACCATGCTGTTGGCACCTTCCGCGGTAATGGTAATTGCCAGACCAGCAGCAGTTTTCAGACCCGTTTCAACGGTGCCGGTAACCAGCTCCAGACTCCCTTTGCCATCAGCTCCCCATTGCGGTGCAACTGTCCCCGAGCCATAGGCAATTGCCTGTGGCGTATCGGAACCCAGAAACTCGATAGACTTGACGGTAAAGTCGCTGTTGTCCTTGACGTTGAACGAATTGCCGTTATCGGTTGCTTTGATCACCATGGTGTCAAAACCACCCTGCTGCACTTGGAAGTTCTGGTTGTACTCTCCCCCCGCCGCATCCGACCTAAAGGGAAGTGTTGAGATCAGAACTCCATCACGGTAGAACTCGACCACGCCGCTCTCCAGCTCACCACCGAACATCTTGCTGAACTCGATCTTGGCACCGTAAGCCACAGTGCCAGCATCCAGTTTGATCACCAGCTCTTCAGATACCCCTGAGCCGTCTGCCAGTTTGCGGAAATCGACCTCGTTCTCAATATTGTGGTAAGGGGCTGTCGAGCTCTTGACACCAATGCCTTCGCCCGAGCCATTAACCAGAGCACCGGTCAAGACAGTAGACGTTGAAGAGAGGAACCCTTTAGCCGTAATGGTGAACTTGCCACCATCAATGCTGGTGCGATCCCCGCTATAACCAGTCATGCTGAACTTGCCGGTCAATACATCAGGAATACTGGTTTTTACCAGCGAAACCGCTGCAGCATCGCCAGCAATGGGGGCATCATCCTCCACAGTGATGGGCAACGAAGCACTCGTAGTACTCTGGCCATCAGAAACAGAGACTACGATGTTGAAACTCAGCGTGTCCTCGGCACCAGTCACCGGATGATCTAGGGCGCCTTTCAGAGTAACGTCATAACCCCAATCTCCTTTGGTACTACCTGCAGGTGCAGTCAGCTTGACATCAAGCACAGCCTTGTAGTCCGCCCCCCCCAAGGTACCGGTATATCCGGTCAACACCTTGCCTGATGCATCCCAGCTCCACTTCACATCCAGCCCGCCAGACTTGAGCCCGGACGGGCCAGAGAGGCTGACCGTCACGCTACTGCTATCGATATCCGCCACTGTAATAGTGCCGCTAGCAACCTTCGCATTAGTGGTATCCGTATTGCCTAGATCATCTTGTAATCCGTTGGCCAGCCCCTCTTCAGACACAACAGCCGGTTTATTGATCACCACAGAAGGAGGGGCATCGTTGTCCACAATGACGGTCTCAGCACTACCTTTTCCATTTACTATCGAGATAGCTTCAAATGCCGAATTGGTCTTCACACCGCTAATAGTTACAGCAAGCTTTTCCTCCATCTCATAAATGGTGTCGTTTACTGTAGCAACAGTAAATTCGGCTTTGCCGTTCGTACCTATGGTCACGCTGGCTGGGCGGCCGCTAGTGTCGCCATCATTGGCCGCAGCACCGCTCCATGCTAGGTTCAGGGTCACCACTTTGCCTGTCGGCAGGGTTATGGCATTGCCATCCTTATCGACCAAGCTCACGGTGTATTTGAGCACGCCACCTTCCGCCACGCTGGCCTTATCCACCGCGATCTGGGCAAACACGGTGTCTTCCACGCTCGGTACCGTCTCATCGGTGATGGTGGTGGTCACTGCACCCGGCAGTGCCGGCGCCTTCTCGTAGCCACCGCCACTGGTCTCGCTCACGCTGACCTGGAACTGCTCGGCCGGCTCGGCATAAACGTCATCCAGGGTCGCCACGTCGAAGCTCACCGAGGTGGTGTTCGCCTTGAT